>JAOTWK010000537.1 GCA_029862935.1 Gemmatimonadota bacterium
CTGTGCCGGCGCCGATATCGACTACATGCGTGACCTGCTCGAACGGCGCGACGTCGAAGGCTTCGAAGGGCTGGTGGACGCCGGACGCCATGTCGTGACGACGGTGCGGGCCGTTCCCAAACCAGTCATTGCCAGCATCAATGGGCCAGCAGCAGGTGGCGGTGCCAATCTCGCGTTGAGCTGTGACATCCGCATCGCGTCGGACCGAGCCTCCATTGGTCAGACTTTCAGTCGGATCGGATTGCATCCGGATTGGGGCGGCACCTTCTTCTTGCCCCGGCTCGTGGGAAGCGCCAAGGCGCTGGAGCTCATCTTCTCGGGCGAGATGCTCGATGCGAGTGAAGCGTATCGACTTGGCCTGTTCAGCAAGGTCGTGCCGCACGAGAACCTTGCCCACGAGACACGCGCATTCGCGGAATTTCTCGCAAAGAAATCTCCCTTGGCTGCGGCCATGGCGAAACGCGCTGTGTACGACTCCGAGCGGCACTCCCTCGATGAGATGCTCGGCATCGAGATGGAACATCAGCGGCGTTGCTTCGAGAGCGACGACGCCCGTGAGGGCCTGGAAGCTTTCCTCGAAAAGCGCGATCCCATCTTCCGTGGTCGATAGTCGCGTCAGTCCGCCATGACGCTCGTCATCGCTCATCGCGGCGCCTCCGCCTACGAACTCGAGAACACGCTCGCGGCATTTCGCACCGCCGTTGCGATGGAGGCAGACGGTGTGGAGCTCGACGTGCACGTTACCGCGGATGGCGTGCCGATAGTGCACCATGACCCCGAAATGGCCTCGCACCCGATTCAGCACACGCTCTTCGAGACGCTACGGGCGAACCGCCTCGCCAACGGAGAGTCGGTCCCCTCGCTCGAAGAGGCATTGGGGGAGTTGGGTACACGAATCAAGGTGTACGTGGAGGTGAAAGCGCTCGCGGAGGCGCACGACCCGGTGGTGCTGGACACGATTGCTGCCGGCCCGGCGCCCGAACACTGTCAGGTCCATTCGTTCGATCACCGCATCGTGCGTCGCCTGCGACACGCCGACCCCCACCTCCGGTGCGGGCTGCTCTCCTGCTCCTATCCAGTGCGGCCGTTCGTGCCACTGCTGGACGCCGGCGCCGGCGTGCTCTGGCAGCAGGAATCGCTCGTCGACGAAGCCCTGGTCGCCGAGGGGCACGCCCTTGGACTGCAGGTCTTCGCGTGGACGGCCGACGAGCCCGAGCGGATGCGCGCGCTCCTGGACATGGGTGTCGACGGGATTTGTACGAATCGACCCGACGTGGGGCGGGAGGTGACGGGATGAAACGGGTAGCCGTCGTCGGGGCCGGGACGATGGGTCACGGCATCGCGCAAGTTGCTGCCATGGCCGGATACGACACGACCATCACCGACCTCGCACCCACGAGCTTATCGCAGGCAATCGATCGCATTCGAGCCAACTTGGAAGGCGGCGTGAAGCGCGGAAAGCTGACGCATGAGCATGCCGCGGCGGCGATCGATCGGATTCGCTCACTGGATGACCTGACCGCGGCCGTCGGCGGCGCCGACCTCGTGATCGAAGCAATCATCGAGAGTCCCGCGGCCAAGCGGGAGCTGTTCCAGCAGCTGGATCCGGTTGTGGACGAGACCACGATTCTCGCGACGAACACCTCCTCGCTTTCGATCGCCCAGCTCGCCGAGTCGGTGACGCGGCCTGAACGGGTACTCGGGATGCACTTTTTCAACCCCGTGCACATCATGAAGCTGGTCGAGTTGGTGGTGCACGACCGTACGAGCGACGCAACGATTGCGGCCGCGCGTACGGCGGTCGAGCGCATGGGGAAGGACCCGATCATCGTGCGCGACCGCCCTGGGTTTGCGTCGTCCCGGTTGGGTATCGTCCTGGGGCTCGAAGCCATGCGCATGGTCGAGGAAGGCGTGGCGAGCCCTGAGGATATCGACAAGGCCATGGAGCTGGGCTACGGTCATCCCATGGGGCCGCTCCGCGTCAGCGACGTTGTCGGACTCGACGTGAGGCTCGCAATCGCCGAATATTTGCACCGTGAGCTGCACGGTCCATGGTACGCGCCGCCCGCCATCCTGCGCGGGAAGGTCGAGGCGGGTCATCTGGGGAAGAAAACCGGGAAGGGGTTTTACGAATGGCCGACCAAGTCATCCTAGTCGACATCGACGCTCCGATCGCGATCATTACAATCAATCGACCAGACAAGCTCAACGCACTCAACACGGCCGTCCGCGTGGGCTTCGTTGCCGCTCTCGATGACCTGGCGAAGAATGACGAAGTCCGCGTCATCATCGTCACCGGAGCGGGTGACAAGGCCTTCGTCGCCGGAGCCGACATCGGTGAGTTCAAGGGCCGCTCCGGGTACGATCAATATCAGGTCACCAAGAGCTTCGGGATCTTCGAGGCGCCCGACCGCTGCCCCAAGCCAGTCATCGCGGCGGTCAATGGGTTCGCCCTCGGTGGCGGCTGCGAGCTCGCCATGGCGTGCGACATCCGGCTTGCCGCCGACACGGCCCGCCTCGGTCAGCCCGAGATCAGCCTGGGCATTCTCCCTGGCGGGGGTGGCACACAGCGACTGCCGCGCCTCGTGGGACTGGGCACGGCGTACAAGCTCCTGTTTACGGGAGACATGGTGTATGCCGAAGAAGCGCTTCGCATCGGTCTCGTGGATGAGGTCGTGCCCCAGGAAGCGCTGATGGCCCGCGCCAAGGAACTTGCCCGCGCCATTGCCGCCAAGAGCCCGGCGGCACTCCAATTCATCAAGGAGGCCGTGCGAGCGAGTGTGCGCATGCCGCTGGACGAGGGCGTGCGACTCGAGACGACGCTGTTCGG
>JAOTWK010000250.1 GCA_029862935.1 Gemmatimonadota bacterium
ACGATTAGGTCACCAAGCCGTTCGCATTCGAGGAAGTGCTGGCGCGTGTCGAGGCGTTAAGTCGGCGACCGAAGGAAATCCAGTCACCCGTCATCGATGTCGCCGATCTCGCGATCGATACCGGGAAGCACGAAGTCTCGCGCAGGGGTACGATGCTCGACCTCACCCCCAAGGAGTACACGGTGCTCGAGTATCTCGCGCGGAACGCGGGTCGGGTGATGTCGCGAACGCTGATCACTGAGTACGCGTGGGACTATCACTTCGACCCTGGCACCAACATCGTCGACGTCGTGATCAATCGCCTGCGGAAGAAAGTCGATCAAGGGTTCGAGCTCAAGTTGATCCACACCGTCCGCGGCGTTGGGTACGTGTTGAAGGCGGAGTAACTGCGATGCGGACCATCCGCGGGCGCCTCGCCGTGGGATACGCGGCACTGCTGGGCGCCACCATCCTGCTGTTTGCCGCCATCACCTACGTCGTCCAGGGTTCGGGTGCGTTTGGTGACCTGGACACGCGCGTTCAGGTGGAATCCAGCCTCATCAACGGGATCGTCAGCGAAGCGTTTCGAGCGCGTGACAGCGTCGTCAGTCCGGATCTGCAGACCGGGGATCTTGTGCTGATTCCTGAAGTCGCCTCATTGTTGGAGGGGGTCCCCGGCTTCGTCGTCGTGCTCGGTCGCGCGCGGCGCGTGCTCTACTTGTCTGCCGAGGCACGGGGACTGCCCGCGCAGCCGGTGCTCGCGCTGATCGACGCTGCCGAGCGCCCCGACCTGCGGCAGCGCCCTGGGATGGCGGACCTCGGAGCGCCGGTGGGGCGGGTCCGCCTGTTCGTCCGACCCATTGTCAACGCGGGGGACGACGTCACAGGCGTCGTTTCAGCGGTTCCAGCCTCCGGATTTGTGCCGCTGCTCGCCGCCATGCTGTGGACGGCACCGTTCGTCATCGCGGCATCGTTGTTCGTTGCCTTCACCATGATTGTGCGAAATCTCAAGCCGGTGGAGAACATCGTCGACGAAGTCGAAGCGATCACCGACGGACGAAGCCTCCATCGACGGGTGGCGCAACTCCAGGCGCACGACGAACTGGCACGGCTCACGGTGACCCTCAACCGGATGCTTGCTCGGTTGGAGCGGAGCTTTTCCATGATGCGTCGGTTCACGGCCGACGCGAGTCACGAGCTCAAGACGCCCCTTACGGTCCTCCGGTCCGGGATCGAGCGGTCGATCACCCATCCCGAGACCCCCGCGGACGTGATGGCAACCCTCGAGGAAACACTGCTCGAGGTGAACCGTATGACGGAAATGGTCGACTCGCTGTTGACGTTGGCGCGCGTCGACGAGGGCCGGGCGCAACTCCACCTCGACGAAGTCGACCTCAGGGAGATGCTCGCGGAATTGGCGGAAACCGCGAGCATTCTCGGTGAGCAGCGCTCCGTCAACGTGTCGGTGACGGTGCCCGACGAGACCATCGAGATGCGCGTGGATCGGAGTCGGGTGCGGCAACTGCTCACCAATCTCCTCACCAACGCGATCAAGTACACGCCTGCGGGCGGGACCGTCAGCATCGAGTCCGCGATCGAGGACGGGCAGATCGTGTTTACGGTGAAAGATTCGGGCATTGGGATCGCGCCTGGGGACTTGCCCCACATCTTCGACCGGTTTTGGCGTGCCGATCCGGCGAGGAGCCGGACCAGCAGCCGGCCGGGGACTGGGCTCGGTCTTGCCATCTCCAAATGGATTGCCGAAGCACACGGTGGGACGATCGAGGCGCAGAGCCGACCAGGACGCGGCACGACGGTGACCGTTCGCGTGCCCCTCGAGCCTCAGGAATAGCGGCCCGAGGGGTGGGTTGCGGCCGGCGGGATCGCGGTGCACATTCCCGCGCCGATGGCCACGCGCGGCTGTCATTCGTTTGTCACCGTTCTGTAATGTGGAAGTAAGCGTGATGCCCGACTTGCTGGTAGCGGAGCCCCATGTTTTGGGGGTAGTTTGAATCGGGCAAACGTGCAGCTGGAGGTGCCGCGTGTTTGATAATTTGGTCGAGTCCAATCGAAAAGGTAGACGCGACGTCAAAGGCGTCATCGGCGGAATGTTCACGTCGACGATCGTGCAGACGCTGTTGATCGGCGGTGCCATTTACGCGACCATGGGTGTCGCGCAGGAATCGCAGTCGGTCGACATCGACACCATCATGCTGGTGATGGACGAGCCGGATCAGGAGCCGGAGGAGGAGCCTGACGAGCCGCCACCGGTCGTCACCTCGCTCAATCCGCCGCCGAAGGGCTTCCAAGTCCTGACGGCGCCGATAGATATCCCCACTGAGATCCCGCCGATCAACCTCGAGGAGCGCTTCGACCCGCGGGACTACAGCGGCGTAGGGGTCGAGGGCGGTGTGTTCCAGGGTGTCGAGGGCGGAACTGGGCCGGTCGATCTGACCCAGGTGTTTGCTGAGGCCGTGGTGGACGAGGTGCCCGAGCGGATTTCCTGTCCGTTACCCGAGTATCCTCGCATGATGCAGCAGGCGAACATCGAGGGACAGGTCTTGCTGCAGTTCGTCGTGGAGACAGACGGTCACGTGAATCCCAGTTCGATTGAGTCGCTCAACTCATCGCACAAAGCCTTTGAAGGCCCGGCAAGAGACATGATTTCCAAGTGTCTGTTCCGGCCGGGGCGCGTGCGTGCAAGCCCGGTGCGGGTGTTGGTGCAGATGCCGATCATTTTCAACCTGGCCGGGCGTCGGTAGCGGCCAGACATGTCGATAGAGAGAACCTGAGCTTTTCCAACTAGCTCCAACTGGAGGCCCACGAAACCATGGAAGTCTCACTACTAACACTGTGGAACGACGCGGGTTGGTTCGCGCGCGGAATCATCATCCTCCTGGGTGTCATGTCCATCTTCTCGCTTGGTGTCGGCGCCCAGAAGTGGTGGCGGTTCCGCAAGAGCATGAAGGAAACGAGAAAGTTCGCTCCCGAGTTCGCGCGCTTCCTGCAAGAGGAGCAGCTCGATCAGGCGATCGCTGTGGCCGAGAAGCAGAAGGTCTCCCACGTGGCACGCGTGCTCGGTGAGGCGCTGGCAGAGGTGAAGCCGCTGTTGCGCGATCGGGCGACCATCACGAGCGGGGACATCAACTCGGCTGAGCGCGCCATCGAGCGGCAGATGCTCATTCTGTTGTCGGAGCTGAAGCGTGGCCTGGCCATCCTCGCCACCGTCGGCTCGACCGCGCCGTTCGTCGGCCTGCTCGGCACGACGATGGGGATCGTGAACTCCTTTACCGGGATGGCCGAGTCCGGTTCGGGTGGTCTGGCAGCCGTGTCGGCGGGTATCGCTGAGGCGCTGATCACCACCGCCTTCGGGCTCGCCGTCGCGATTCCGGCCGTGTGGCTGTACAACTACTTCCAGACCAAGGTCGAGAACTTGACCGTGGAGATGACCTACACGTCGAAAGAGCTGATCGACTTCCTCATCAAGAGCGTCGGCAGCGAGTTCGGTCGGTCGATCTTCACGAAGGAGTTCAAAGCTCAGCAGGCCGCGTCCACCGGCCAAATCAGTCAGTAGTCTTGGTAGCGCGTACTCTGCTGAACAGGAGTAGCTGACCAATGGGTATGCAAGTAGGCGGTGGCGGAAGCGTCAAGTCGGAGCCCAACGTGGTCCCGATGATCGACATCATGCTGGTGCTCTTGATCATCTTCATGATCGTGACGCCAGTCATTACAGCCGGTTTCCAGGCCCAGATGCCGATGGGCCGGAACGTCGAGGCGCGTCCCGAGGATCCGGGTGATGTCGTGTTGGGACTGGACGAAAACGGCCAGTTCTATCTGGATCCCGGGACTGGAAGCATCGGTATGGTGCCGGAAGGGCAACTCGGTACGGTCCTCTCGCAGGTGTTCGGAGACCGCACCACGGACAAGATCCTCTATTTCCGGGCCGACCAGAATCTTCCGTTTGGACGGGTTCAGGAGGCGATCGAGACGGCGCGCGCATCCGGCGTGCGGGTCCTGGCGGCCGTGACCGATGAGATCCGTGACGAAGCAGGGATCCTCGGTCGAGTGGGGAGGTGAGTCATGGCACTCAACCTTCCTGAAGCAGTCTCAGAGCCCACGAGTGAGCCAAATGTCGTTCCGATGATCGACATTCTGCTGGTGCTCCTCATCATCTTCATGATGCAGGTGCCGCTTGCACGAAAAGCGATGGACGTGCAGGTGCCTCCGGACATCCGGAGCCAACAGCAATCTGCTGGGCCGAGCAACAACATTGTGCTCGAGCTCATGGCCGACGGGTCGTACGAGATCAACAAGGAACCCGTCGCCAGGAGCCAACTGGATGCCCGGTTTCACTCGATCTACGACAATCGGCCGGCCAAGCTGTTGTTCGTCAAGTCGGCACCGAATCGGACCTATCAAGAGGTCGTCGAAGCCATGGATATTGCCCGTGGGGCAGGGGTCCAGGTGCTCGGCTTTACGCCACCGGATCAGCCGACCGGGAACTAGGTCCTTCGTCCCTCGGACGTGGGAAGCGGGCGCGGAGGGCCGAAACTGGAAGGCCTCCGCGCCCGTGGTGTACTAGAAAGGTTATGAGTCCGGCTCGTCGCCACCTCAACCTGCGCATTCCGCGATCGCGGGAGCGGTTCGGCAGTGGCGTGGCCCTCGCCGCAGTCGTCCACGGAGGCCTCGTCTTGGCCATGATCGTGGCTGCCGCCTCCGCTGATGAGCTGCTGCGAGCCATCGGCGGTCCGGGTCCCCGTGGTGGTGGGGGTGGTGGTGGCGGCGCCGTGGTGCGCTACGTCGATCTTCCTCCCCTCGAGTTTGCCGGTGCTGCCGTGGCGGAGGCTGTGCGGCCGCCTGCCGCGCAGATCGAGTTGCCACGGCCGGATGTCACCGCCTTGGCCACCGCGGCGCCCCCTGTCGAGCTGCGGCAGATCACCGGTCCCCTCGTGGCGGGCCTTCGGGTCGGAAGTGGGCCGGGTACTGGTGGCGGTCCCGGTGCAGGCGCGGGAACCGGTGGGGGCGTGGGCTCCGGCCAGGGAACCGGTGTCGGCACCGGAGAGGGCCCGGGGACGGGTGGCGAAGGCGGGTCCGTGCTCCCGCCCGAGCCCAAGTTCATCATCGTGCCGGCAGACCGCCCCAAGTCCGTGCGCGGTCACGAGTATGCGGTGCACTTCTGGGTCGATGCTCGCGGTCGGGTGACGAAGGTGGAGGTCGATCCCCCAATCGAGGACCGTGAGTACCGGCGTCGGTTCATGGATCAGATGTATCAGTTTCAGTTTACTCCCGCACGTACCCTTGACGGCCGCCCCATCGAAGGCCATATCGTCATCCCCATCACGCTCTAACAGGAGCCTCCGCGACCACCGCGCGTAGCCTGTTCTCGACGGCGCCCTTGACCGGCCGTCGGCTGCCCGCCCTGACGGAAGGACCGTACGTGCAACGACGGACCCGCCGCGCGCCTCCGAACCGCTCCGCGCAGCTACTCGCGGCTCTGGTCGTCCTCTTCGGGACGGTGTTTGGCGCTCCGGTCAACAGCCAGGCGCAAGACGTTGAGGTGGACGCGCCGGCTGCCATCCTCGGCGGCATCCCGTTTTCCGTGACGGTGACGACACCGCGGTCACTCGACACGCTGCGCGCCGTGCTCACGTCCGCCGATGGGTCGCTGCGCATCGAGCGGGCTATCCCACCCGTCGGA
>JAOTWK010000538.1 GCA_029862935.1 Gemmatimonadota bacterium
TCGCTTCACCATGGGGCTCTCGAGTCTCCTCTTCGGCAACTACAGCCTCGGGCTGCTCGACCCGACAACCGGAGCGATCGAGCCGGTGCTCGCGTTCAACGAGGGGAAGCACATCAACCCACAATGGTCGCCGGACGGCGAGAGCCTCTACTTCGTCTCGGACCAAAGCGGTATCTCCAACATCTACCGGGTGCACCTCGAGACTCACGAGCTGTTCCAGGTCACCAATCTGTACACGGGGGTTACCGGCATCACGGGCCTCAGTCCGGCACTGTCCGTCGCCGCCTCCTCAGGCGAGATCGCGATGAGCGTGTATCGGCAGGACGTGAACGCGATCCACTTGGTCTCCGATCCCGAGAAGCTGGCTGGCGGGCCGGTGCTTGCGCCGTTCGAGGGAATCGACGCGGCGGCGCTGCCTCCGGCTGACCGCTTGACCGACGACGTCGAGAGCCTTATCGCCAACGCGTTTTACGGGCTGCCGCGCGACACCGCCACGGTGACCCGCGACCCGTATCGGACGCGGTTCGCTCTCGACTACATCGGACAGCCGTCGTTGGCGGTGGGGGCTGACTCCTACGGCACGTATATCGCCGGCGGGGCGTCACTCTTCTGGAGTGACATGTTGGGCAACCACAACCTGGCGACCGCGCTCCAAGTGCAGGGATCGTTCAAGGACATTGCGGCCCTTGTGGGCTACACCAACCTCACGCGGCGAGTCAACTGGGGTGTCACGGTCCAGCAGATACCGTACTTGTATGCCTTCGGGGGAGCGTACTTCGATCCCAACGCGGGGTGGGTTGAAGACATCCAGCTCTACCGTCAGACCAATCGGCGCGCCGCCGTGGGCGCTGCCTATCCGCTCGACCGCGCTCGACGCTTGGAGGCGTCGACCGGCTTTCTCAACGTCACCTACGACATCGAGCGACGGCTCCGATTCTTGAATCTCGGGTCCGACACGACGATCAAGCTGCCAGCGCCAGATGCCATCAATCTTGGGCAGGCGAGTCTAGCGTACGTCTACGACAAGTCTCTTTTCGGTGTTGCCAGCCCGCTCATCGGACAACGGTATCGCTTCGAGGTAGGAACGAACATCGGGACGATCGACTTTCACGAGGTCCTCGTAGACTTTCGCAAGTACATCATGCCGCTGCGACCCATCACCATCGCCGCACGTCTCATGCACATCGGGCGTTACGGACCGGATGGAGAGAGTTTCGAGCGACTCCAGCCGATGTTCATTGGATACCAGGGTCTCGTTCGAGGATACGAATACGGGTCGTTCGACTTCTTCAACGAGTGCGAGAGCGAAACGGAGTGCACCTCTTTCACCAATCTTTTTGGCTCGAAGGTGCTCGTCGGAAACATCGAGTTGCGGTTCCCGCCCCTCGGCCTTCTCGGGATCGGGAGCGGGCTCTTCGGATTCCTGCCAATCGAAATGGTCTTCTTCGGCGATGCCGGTCTGGCCTGGTACAATTCAGATCCGGATCCCGCAATTGCCCTGCGGTACTCCTCACAGGTGCTCGATGACCGTGCTTTCTTCCTCGGTGGCGATCGCAAACCGTTCTACAGTATCGGTACCGGACTGCGCATGAACGTCTTCGGGATCATGATCATCGAGGCGGACTACGTCTACCCGTTCAACCGGGAACGTGGCGGCCACTTCCAGTTCTCGTTCGTGCCGGGATTCTGACGGGAGCCTTCACGACATAGCGACGACGGGGAGGTCCAACCTGGACCTCCCCCTCGGCTCTTGCGGGATGCCACGCCCCTGGGGTGGCACGTCACGCCGGCCGCGGATACACTTTCGGGGTCATGCCATTCCTCGCGACGCGTCACCAACGTGCCCAAGCGCTGATCGGGCTGCTCGGCGTTGGGCTCCTGTTTGCGCTGTGGCCCTACGTGACCGGACTCATCGGTGGGCCGGTCCTCTACGTCGTGTTCAGGCCGCTCTACACCTGGCTCCGCCGCTGGCTCAAACCGGCCGTGGCGGCCACGCTCGTCGTCGTGGCCGCCACACTGTTGATCGTGGTGCCCGGCGCCTCCGTGACCGGGCTCGTCGTGAACGAGGCCCAGCAACTGGCCGGTGGGCTCATCCAGAGCCCGCTGGTGGGAAGACTCGCCGAGCTCCAGATCGGCGAATTCGAGATCGGACCGCGCCTCGTGGCGCTTGGCGAGAACGCCGTGCAGTGGATCGGACAGAGCGTGTTCGATCTCGTCGGTACTGCCACCAAGCTCGCACTCAACATGACCATTGCCATGTTCGCGCTCTATTTTCTGCTGGTGGGCGGCGACCGGGCGTGGGTGGCCGTGAGTCCCTACATCCCCTTCAACGCCGAGAATAGCGAGCGGCTGCGGAAACGCTTCCGAGACGTCACCAATTCGACCCTCGTGGGAACGGGACTCATCGCCGTGGTGCAAGGGGTGCTCGTCGGCGGAGCCTTCGCGCTGGCACAGCTTCCCAACGCCTTCTTTTGGGGCGTGGTGACCGCCGTCTTCGCGATCCTGCCCGTGGTCGGGAGCGGTCTTGTTTGGGGACCCGGTGCGGTGGCGCTGCTGCTCAGCGGGCGTTACACGGCCGGAATCGCTATCGCCGCCTGGGGTCTCATCGTCGTGGCGAGCATCGACAACTTCATCCGGCCGCTCGTCTACAACAAGTGGGCGAAGATCCATCCGATCGTGACGCTTGTCGGCGCTCTGGCCGGCATCCGCTTCTTCGGCATTCTGGGTCTCCTCATCGGTCCGCTTGCCCTGTCGTACTTCTTCTTGCTGATTCAGATGTACCGCACCGAATACATCGAACAGGAAGACCGTGAGGACGTCGTCGAAGGG
>JAOTWK010000539.1 GCA_029862935.1 Gemmatimonadota bacterium
CCCGCGACGAGGACGCCGACGACCAGGAGGCTGACCAGGGTTGCACGGAGCACGGCGGTGATCCCCTCGTCCGCGCCGCCGAGCAGGGGCGTCAGCAGCATGAGCGGCACGACGCAGAGATCCTGAAACAACAAGATCGCGACCACCACTCGCCCGTGCGGTAGATCGAGCTCGCGCCGATCGGCGTAGAGCTTGAGCACGATGGCGGTGGAACTGAGCGCGATCAGCATGCCGAAGAACACGGCCCGCTCGATGGCGAGGCCGATAGTCATGGCGAGCAACCCGCTTAGAACGGCGGTCCCGACCAGCTGCACGCTGCCACCCTGCACTACGGAGCGCCCCAGGCGGATGATCCGTGACAGAGAGAGCTCCAATCCGATAGTGAAGAGGAGGAGCACAACGCCGAGCTCCGCCAGGCCGGCAACCTCTTCGGAATTCCGGATGAACCCCAACGCGTGGGGGCCGATGGCGAGTCCCGTGAGCAGGAATCCGACGACAGTGGGGATTCGGAACCGCTGCGCCAGGGCGACCACGGGAATCGCGAGCGCCACCAGGATGACCAGGTCCCGCAGCAAATCGAGCTGATGCATGGGGGAAGTATAGACGAGTCCGGCCGGGCTACCAGTACCCGGGCTTCCGCCGACGGTTCGGGGAGCTTAATTCCTCATGGTCGAAGCGACCGTGCACCGGTTGGGATCCGGACGGGAGGATGCCATGACACTCGCGCGCCGTTGGACCTTCACGCTCGATGCCGAGTTCGGCCATCGGAACATCAGTTCAGAGGTGAAGGCGCTCATCGCGGACTCCGGCGTCACGACCGGCATCGTCACCGTGCAACTCACCGGATCGACCGGAGCGCTCACCACGATCGAGTACGAGCCCGGGGCCTTGGCGGACCTGCGGCGCGCCCTGGACTCGATCGCGCCGACCACGGACGAGTACGAGCACAACGAGGCCTACCACGACGGCAACGGATTCTCGCACGTCCGATCGGCGATTCTGAAGACCAGCCTGGCCATCCCTGTGATCGAGGGACAGCTCCAGATCGGTACGTGGCAGGAGGTGCTGCTTCTCAACCTCGACAATCGGCCGCGGACGCGGGAGGTCGTTGGTGTCGTGGTCGGCGACTAGGCGCGGCTAGGTCCGGTCCTTGGTCCACACTTCCACGGTCCCTCGAGGGCCGACAAACGCGTTCGCCGCCCACCCGGTCAGCCCGACGATCACCGACGCGAGAATGGCGCTCCCCAGGCCCTCCAAGTGGAAGGCCGGCATGAGCCACGCCACGAGCATGACCATGGCACCGTTCACCACAAAGAGGAACAAGCCGAGGGTGAGCAGCGTGATGGGAAGCGTGAGGAGAATGACGATCGGCCGCACGATGCCGTTGACGACCCCGAGCAGGACCGCCGCGAGCCACAGAGTGAAAACGCCGTCGAACTGCATGCCCGCGAGCAGGCTGTCGGCCATCCAGAGGCCGAACGCCGTGATGAATACCCGCGCAATGAATCCGCGCATGCCGATTGCCTGGTGAGGGGTCGACGCAACTCGCTGGTGCAACCTCGTCATGCACCCCGCGACGCGTCAAGCCACGTTGCTCACTCGGCGAAGGTCACGCGGTCCACCATTACCACGCTGTTTTCCAGCGTCTTGTGGACCGGACAGCGGCTCACGATCTGTTCGAGCCGCGTGCGCTGGGCGTCGTCAAACGCCCCTGCAATCCGCACCCTGCTCGTGACGCGATCGAGATATCCCTGCTTGTCGTCCCCGCAGTCTTCGCAATCGTCGGCGTGGACACGACCATGCTCGTAGGTCGCCGAGACCGACTTCAGGGGGATCTGCTTGTGGCGGCAGTAGAGCGCCAGTGTGACGAGCGTACAGCTTGCGAGCGCGCCGATCAGCATCTCGTACGGCGTCGGACCCCCGTCGTCCCCGCCGGCGTCGGTGGGTTCGTCGGCGCGCCAGGTATGGCGTCCGTTGGAGATCGTGACCTGCAGTCCCGAGGTCAACTCAGCCGTGATCTGGGCCATGAAGTGTACGTCCTGTTCGTATGGGTAGTGGGTTCGGTCACGGGACCTGCCCCCGGGGGGCTTCAGCCGAAAAGCGGCAACTTGGCGTTCAGGGCCGCGAGCACCGTCGGAGAGACCTGGGTCTTGATGGCGTCTCCGACGATCTGGCACAACTCGGTCGCCCGGCCGTCGTCGAAGTCGGCAACCGCGAGGGTACGCCTGACAGCTGAAGGGGTGGCCATGACCAACATCTCGCCCGTCCCGTCGCCCTGGAACGGCGCGTCGACCATCCACTCGCCGACGTCGGGAAACGCCGTGGCGATCGTTGTGAAGGTCCGCATGTCGAGGGCCATGCGGATAGCCACGAACAGCGTGCCGAGGCCCCGACGGGCCTGTGCCTCATCGACGGAGAGTCGCTCCGTCACTTCGTCGACTAGGTTCACGGTGGCTCCTTAGCCGATCACGCCTCCGCCGAGGAGGCGGCTCCCGTCGTAGAGGGCCCCCGACTGTCCCGGCGTAATGGCCCGGACAGGCTCGCTCAACTCGAGCTTCAGGGCTCCCCCACGGGGCCGCGAGCTCGCGGCCACGCTGGCGCGCACCGCTCGCGCGCGGTACCGCACTTGAATATCACACGAATCGCCGGGCTGCAAGGGCTCGGTCAGCCAGTTGACCTCGTCGAGCACGAGCCGGCGGCCCAGCAGCTCGTCCCTGGTCCCGACGACCACGGCCCGCTCGTCGGGGTCGATTGCCACGACGAACATCGCTTCGGGGAACCCTCCGGGGAGCCGTTTGCGCTGCCCGAGGGTGTATTGCGC
>JAOTWK010000540.1 GCA_029862935.1 Gemmatimonadota bacterium
TCCTTGTTGCTCATGCCCCGATCGATGAGGCCGACGATCTCGAGTTCCCGCAGCGTGAGATGGGCGCTCTCGGGGCCCTTCCCTCGTTCCGCGGCAAGCTTGGCCACTCGACGCAACAGCGAAGCCGCAATGTGCGGGGAGCAGCGGAATTCCCCGCGATCGACGCTCTCGAGAGTCGAGATCAGATCTTCGAGTGATCCCTGGCGCGGCACGTAACCGGCCACGCCGGCCTCGGCACACGCAATCACGTCACGACTGACTTCGGGGACCGCCAGCGCGACGATCTGCACGTCGGAGCACTCGGCCAGGATGGTCGAGGCGGCCGCAAGACTATCCGGCATCGCCATGTCGAGCAGGACGATTCGAGGTTGCGACTGCTGGATCCGCTCCATGGCGTGGTCTAGGCCCTGCGCAGTCCCCACCACCTTGACCCGATCATCGCGATCGAGCAGTCGTGCCAAACCGTCACGATAGAGCCGGATATCTCCGACGATGAGCACAGTGATCACAAGTGAGGACTTCCTAGCCAGCACCGTGAGTCCCGTGACTTGTGGACGCCACGGGTGACGGCGCGCGGGAATTGTGTCGGTCCTTTTGTAAGATGGCCAACACGATATCGGTGAACAAGTTCAAATGTTTGACAGTTCGTGCAAAACAATGCAGTGCCAACCCGTCAGACCTCGGCGGCTCGCGGCGCAGATCCAACTAGACCATCTTTCAGCGAGGCTGCGAGATCCGAGTTGATGAGCACGACAGATAGGGCCGCACAGAGGAGGCGTGGTCATGGCACAGTTCACCGTCAATCCGGATCGGTTCGACCCTTACAAGAACTTCAAGTTCCGGGTCAAGTGGGAAGGCAAGTACGTGGCCGGCGTGAGCAAGATCAGCGCGCTGATACGTACCACCGAGGTGGTGAAGCATCGTGAGGGTGGCGATCCTAGCACCAGCCGGAAGTCGCCGGGTCGTACGGAATACGAGCCGGTGACCCTCGAGCGTGGGGTGACCCATGACCTCGAGTTCGAGAAGTGGGCCAACAAGGTGTGGAATTTCGGGTCGGGGCTCGGGACCGAGGTCTCGCTCAAGGACTTTCGGAAGGATGTCATCCTCGAGCTCTACAACGAGGCGGGCCAGCTGGTGCTGTCGTACAAGCTCTACCGCTGCTGGGTCTCCGAGTTCCAGGCGCTGCCCGAATTGAATGCCAATGACGGTGCCGTCGCGATCCAGAAGCTCACCCTCCAGAACGAGGGGTGGGAGCGGGACTACGAGGTCACGGAGCCCGAGGAGCCGTCCTTCACGGAGCCCAGCTAGGAGGACTCGGCATGCCTGTTTCGCGATCGCCGAAGGTGCTGAAGGGGGCCCTGGTGCGGCTGGACGATCAGGGGGCTGGGGCGCCGGCGCGGGTAGTCTTTCAGTACAACCCCGAGAAGCTTCACCGAAGACTCGAGGAACGATCGAGCGGGCCACCACGGGAAATCATCACCTGCTCGCTCGTGTTGGACGCGACCGACGCCTTGGAGTTTCCCGACAACAACCCGGCGGTTGTGGAGCATGGGATCTACCCCACCCTGGCGGCCCTGGAACTGCTCATGCACCAGCGCGAGGCGCCCGGCGGGGGGTCCAGCTGGTGGCCGTTCTGGCCATTCGGCTCGGGGTCGGAGGTAGAGCAGGAGCCAGTGCTCATTTTCCTCTGGGGCGACCAGCGCGCCGTCCCCGTTCAGCTGACCCGGCTCGACATCACGGAGGAGCAGCACGATCCGGAACTGCATCCGATCCGAGCTAACGTCAGGCTCAGGATGCGAGTGGTCACCGACCAGGACGTTCCTGGGGGGCACCGGGGAGCCCGGCTCTGGCGAGAGCACCTGAGCAGGATGCGGACCCTGACGCGGGGGGTCTACGCGGCAGCGCCGCCGGTTCGCATCTAGGAGTGCACAGGGGCCGATCAGCTGAGACAGTTCAAGAGCTTAAGCGAGGGTGGTGTCAACTTGTTCCCTCACCTTCTCCCTACTCCCTACTCCCTACTCCCCACTCCTTACCCTCCTGCTTCCACCGTCTTCTGTCCGATCCGGAAGATCACGAACTCGGCCGGCCTCGTGGGTGCCACGCCGATCAGGCAGATCAGCCGGCCGTTGTCGATGTCGTCTTGGGTCATGGTCGTGCGGTCACACTTGACGAAGAAGGCCTCGTCCGGGGTGGTCCCGACGAGGGCACCACTCCGCCACACGGTGGTGAGGAAGTTCGATACCGCGGTCCGAACCGCTGTCCAGGTGGCTTCCTTGTTTGGCTCGAACACCACACACTGGGTTCCGCGGACGATCGACTGCTCGAGAAAGATGAACAGGCGCCGGACGGGTACGTACTTCCACTCCGGGTCCGGCGACATCGTCCGGGCACCCCAAGCGCGGACACCGCGGCTCTCTAGTCGGAAGTCGCGGATGACGCTGGTCAGTTCGTCGAAGTCTTCAAGACGGTGCGACGCATCGTGTCAGGTAAGACATGAGTCGTAAGCCTCAAGATACGAGACTTACGACTTACGAGTCATTTCTGTTTGGGCCTCCCCAACCTCAGCCCTACACCACCAGCGGCAACTCCCGAAGCCGCTTCCCCGTAAGCGCCGCCACCGCGTTGGCCACGGCCGGGGCGCTCGGCGGCACCCCAGGCTCCCCCACCCCGCCCGGCCGTTCAGTGCTCGGCACGATGTGGGTCTCGACCCGGGGCATCTCCTTCAGGCGCAGGATGACGTAGTCATGGAAGTTCGCCTCCTGCACCCGGCCTTCCTTTAATGTGAGCTTGCTGTGGAGCGCCGCGCCGAGCC
>JAOTWK010000541.1 GCA_029862935.1 Gemmatimonadota bacterium
TGATAGAAGGCGTTCTGCGGCTCTTCCGCTTCGCGCGTCATCCAGTAGGCGATGACCATCATCTCGTATTTCGCTGTGTTCGCGCAGTCGCCGTCGAACGCGTACGACATCGCCATGGCGCGGCGGGCCCTGGCCTCGGCTGCCGGATCCGCCGCCGAATCGATCATGGTCTGAAAGATCGCGCGGGCTTCGGCCGTGGCGCCCCGGGTGTCGAGCTGTGCCGCCTGCCGCATCGGGCCGGCCGCGCCGGCTCCGCCTTGCGCGTCGGCGGGTTGGGCGAAGAGCACCGCTGCGGCGAACGCCGACACCGACACGGCGAGAGAGCGGAGACGGAATGGGATGGTCATGATGATCTTCCTTTGATTTCGGACACGTCCGGGGCCAGTCGATGTCGACCCATCGTTGGATATCATGCTACACCAACCATGCGCAACGTGGGCATTGTCAACATAACACTGACGGGCTGTGTTCTTTTGAGCTGTGTTCAGTGTGGCTCGGTTCGCATGCGTTTCGCACACCGTCGTTCGAAAGCCCCGAACACCGCGTGATGCTCGGGGCTGGCCAATTGAAGCCGCTCACGTGCTAGTGCGCAAGCTGGTCAAGAGCCATCGCAGCCATGCCAATGAGGAGTTGGCGTTGCTCTGGTAGGAGGATGCCGGCGTCGAGGTAAGCCTGCACCTGATTGGTGAACGCTTCGAGCCTTCGAACCGCTGGTTGGACCTGTCCAAGCTGACGGTTGGCGGCCTCGAGATTGACGAGTAGTGCTCTGGCTTGTTTCTCGTTGATGATCCCCTCGCTGGCAAAATTGCTGACCGCGTCCATTAAGCTCTCGACAGCCCTAAGACCGGGGTTGAGCTTGACGTCGATGATCTGTCCGGCGGCATCGGCAAGGGTCCGTGCCGCACCGGAGTCGATGTGTGTGCCAGCAGGTGCATTCAGATAGTCAATGAATGCACCGAGCTCGTCCGCTGCTCGAGTGGACGCCCGGGTGGACCCGTCCAAATCCATCAAAACGATCACTCTGTCCAGATGCCCGCGAAGGTCCTCAGCAATACGGACGTCGTCGATGCGGCCATCCGCCAAGTACTGCTCGATAGACTCGTAGATATCGGCAACAGTTGCCATCCCCTCGGGTGTACATTGCTCCCTCACCTGCCGGAGCGTCTCAGCTGCCCACCGCTGACCCGCGGTCACTGGAGGTTCCCAGTGATACCGGTAGGACACCCACAGGTGGATCTGGCGAGAGGGCCGCCGTCCCGCCACCAGCACCTCGATGCGGGGGGTGTGCGCGGCAAAGACGAGTAATCGGCCATCGCCACGATTGGTGTTGTGACCCGATTCTAGGGCGTAGCCGGCAGCGGCCGCCACGCGGACGACGCAATCGACCGTCTCGTTGAAGATCCGTTCGTTCGGTGTGACCTGCTGCGGACCCAGGCTGCAGGCGACTGTGAATACCGTGAGGGGAGGTATCAGATGGCGCATTGGGGCTCCTCTTGGATCTCCGCCCCGATAGCTTCCCACTTGGGAGGCCCGTCGGCCTCGCCCGAGTCGAACAGCCGCAGGATGTGGGGATGGGTGAGTTGGGCCGCGATTTCGATCTCGCGCACGAAGCGGTCGGCAAGGGCGACTTTGAGACGGTCCGGCTGATCGGTCACCAGGGATGACCTCGGCTGGTGGTGCACTAAGGTAGGATTCGCAGTCTGGTTCAGCTAGAAGGAACGCCCCGAACGCCGCGTGACGCTCGGGGCTGGGACTCGGTGTGCGATGCGCTCGAAGCAGGAGCGACGATCGCCGCGACCCCGGGTGAGGATCAGTTCACCACACAGGCCTGTACCTTCAACTCGTAGGTATCGAACAAGATGGGGGCAGCACCGTATCCGTCCCAGTTCCCGTCGACCTCAAACGAGAACCGCGTGCGGACCTTGAGCTGCCGAGCCCCATCCTCCCGTACGTAGTTCTCCAGCAGTTCGGTCGCAGCCCGGTAGGATGAACCGTCCCGCTTGAGCTGGAAGTGCCCCGGCTGCGCGGTGAACGTCGGATACCACTTGACCCCGTTCACGACCTCCTGCACGTAGAAGCCGGGCTCGTAGACGTGGTCCATGATGAGGTTCAGGCCACCCCACCCGGTGGTGGCGCGCTTCGAATAGAGGGTCTGCGTGCCGAAAAGCTCCACGTCGCCGAGGCAGGGGAAGTTCCGGATAACCCCACCGTCATAGACCCACGTCACCATCTCGGCCCAGCCCTCGCGTTCGTAATCAAGAACCAGTTCGGTCGCCATAACCCCAAGATTTTCGTGGACAACGCGCGTGAAGTGAACCGCGTCCCACCACAAGTACTCATCCGGATTCGGCACGGGAGTACCACCGTAGTTCTCAAAACACCCGTCACAAGCCTGATCGGTGACGTTCGTAAGGCCGAAATGTGCATTTCAACGCTCACCCTCCTTCGCGGTTGAAACCTGAAGGGGTGCCGAGGCGGGCGAAGGCAGCTTTGCTCCTTCCGGCGTACAGGGACGTCAACCGCTGTTGTCCATCAGTCACAAGTCACGGGGCACCTTCTGCTTCTTGTCCGCACCGATCTGCTTGTGTGCCCCCTCAGAACCATTCACCCAGAATAGTAGATAGCCAACGGGATAACCCTTGTACATCGAGTCGAATAGATCACGCATCCTCTTGTTCGGCCAGACAAAAAGTCGGTCGGAATGGTGCCCTCCTCGGTCGCGTCCCAACAACGTGGGGCGAACGCAGCGGCATATCACAAGGTCCTTATTGGGGCATGATGTGCGGGATCCGGGATAA
>JAOTWK010000542.1 GCA_029862935.1 Gemmatimonadota bacterium
GGAAGCGGTACATACCGGAGCTGACAGCGACGATCGTAGCTCACAAGGTCGGCAACGAAGATCTCGGCTCCCCACACCGCCCCATCGTCGCCGTACCCGGTGCCGTCATACGCAATGCCGATCACGGGCGTCGTCACACCGTGCTCCGCAGCCACTGCGGCCACGTGCGCATGGTGGTGCTGCACGGTGAGCGGTTCACCGAGGTCGAGCTCCACCGCGACTCTCGTGGACAAATAGCCCGGGTGGAGATCGCGAACCACCACCTCGGGCTCGATGCGGAAGAGCTGCTCGAGCAGTCGAACGGAGGTCTTGAAATGCTCTAGCGTCTCGAGATTCTCGAGGTCACCGATGTGCTGGCTCACATAGGCCGTCCCACCGTAGGCCAGCGTGAAGGTGTTCTTCAGGTGCGGTCCGACGGCCAGCAGTGGTCGCGGCCCGGGAATGGGCAGTGGCAGGGGGAGCGGCGCATACCCTCGAGCACGGCGCAGGACCACGGTACCGTGCCCAGTCGGACGCACTACAGAGTCGTCGTAGCGAGCAATGATCTCCCGATCGTGCAGCAGCAGCATATCGGCGATCTGTCCGAGTGTGCGCCGAGCGTCGTCGTTCGCTGTGGCGATGGGTTCCTCGCTCAGGTTTCCGCTGGTCATCACGAGCGGACGATCCACCAGATCCAGCAGGAGGAGGTGGAGCGGCGTGTACGCCGTCATCACGCCGACGGTGTCGAGCAGCGGCGCGACCGACGGTGCGAGTGTGCTCCCGGGAACGGTGCGGAGCAGTACGATCGGTCGCTCGGGCGAGGTGAGGAGTCGCTCCTCCTCCGGGCCCACCACCCCGAGCCGATGCGCCTCGGCGACCCCTCGTACCATGACCGCCAGTGGCTTGGCCTCTCGTGCCTTGCGCTGCCTGAGCCGCCGGACGGCCTGGTCGTTGGTAGCATCCACTGCGAGGTGGAAGCCGCCGAGTCCGCGAATGGCGACGATTCGCCCGTCTTGGAGTGCGCGTGCCGCCGTGGCGATGGGGTCGGCGTCATCGCCATCCTGGGCGGTCGAACTCTCTACCCAGATCCGCGGTCCGCATTCGGAACACGAATTGCTCTCGGAGTGGTAGCGTCGATCCGACGGTGTTCGATACTCGGCGAGACAAGCATCGCACTGCTCGAACACGCGCATGGAGGTGCGCTCCCGGTCATACGGCATCGCTTCGATGACCGTGAACCGGGGTCCGCAATCGGTGCACGTGATGAACGGGTAGCGATAGCGACGGTTCTCCGAATCGCGCAGCTCCGCCGTGCAGGCGTCACAGATCGCAATGTCCGGAGACACCGGCTGACGCCGGTCCGGTTGGTCCGCCGACGGGATGATCCGAAACGCCGCATATTGGCCGGGTTCCGTCACCTGCACGTCGAGCCGATCGATCTTCGCCAGCGGTGGCCTCTCGGCGTCGATCCCCCCGAGGAAGGCATCGAGCTGTTCGCCGGTCCCTTCGACCGCGATCCGCACCTCACCAGCCTCGTTGCGTACCCAGCCGACGAGTCCGTGCCGCGTGGCCAGGCGGTGGACGAACGGGCGGAAACCGACCCCCTGCACCACACCGGTCACCGTGATCTCGAGTGCTGTCCGTTCCCGCACGTGCGTCACAGGGCGCGCGTGTCGCCGACCTGGTCTCTCAGGAAGGTGTACCATTCCTCGAGGCCCTCCCTGGAGCGCGCCGAGGTCCGGAAGAAGGTGAGCGCGCCGTGCACGTCCCTGGCAATCGTCTCCGCTCGCGTGATGTCGAACGGGACGTACGGCAGCAGATCGATCTTGGTGAAGACGGCGTAGCGCGACTGCTGAAACATCTTCGGGTACTTCGCCGGCTTGTCTTCTCCCTCGGTCACCGAGAAGAGGACGATCTTCGCTGTCTCACCGAGGTCCCAGTTTGCGGGACACACGAGATTGCCCACGTTCTCGATGAAGAGCAGGTCGGTAGACTCGAGGTCGACCGCGTCGAGCGCAGCCTGGACCTGCCGGGCGTCCAGATGGCAAGCACCGCCGGTCACGACAGCCTGCACCAGGTGCTCGGTATAGGCCGCAAGACGGTCGGCGTCGTTCTGAGTCTGCACGTCGCCGGTCACCACCGCGATCCGAAGTTCTTGCCCCAGATCTTCGAGCGTGTGCTCCAGGAGCGCCGTCTTCCCGGAACCGGGCGACGAGACGAGGTTGAAGGTTGCCACACGGTGCTGAGCGAGCCGGTGGCGGACGGCGGTTGCTAGCTCGTCGTTGCGCGCCATGACGCGCTCTCTGACCTCAATCGTCCGGACGGCCATCGTCGACCTCCAGATAGCTCACCCGGAGCACGTCTCCGCTCACGCGGGCGATCACGGCCTTTGCCGCTTTGAACGGCGGGCTCGTCAGCATCGTCTCGAGCCAGAACTCCAGGCTGTCGGCCTCGACCCCGGCCGCATCACCGATTTCCAGGCCAACCTCGACGATATTCGCGAGCTGGTCTCGCGGCACATGGCGTTCGGCGATCGCGCAGACCTCGAGCGCCAGGCTCATCTCGTGCATCGATGATTGTCAGGGGGAGGTGTCGACGGGCAGGGCCCGGTCCCCCATGCCTCCAGTCGTTCAATGATACGGGCTACGAGGGAGCCGACGCCATCCCACGCCCGGCGGCCCGGCTCGCCATGGTGTGCTAGTTCTGTGGGATCTGCCCCGCGACCGAGAGCACGTACGCAACCAGATCCCAAGTCTCGTCCTCGGTCAGCGCTTTCCACGCCGGCATGGGGGTGCCTCGGATTCCCTCTCGGATCA
>JAOTWK010000057.1 GCA_029862935.1 Gemmatimonadota bacterium
GGTCCCATTGGAGCCAGCTAGGATACCAGAGGTGTCGACTGCCGTCTGCCACTGATGGACGTCACTGCCCATGGAGAGTGAAACGTCGAGCAGCACAACGGGTGCGCCACGCTGACCTGATTGGGCGCATCCAGGATTCAGAACCAGCAGGACCAGGGCGGAGAGCCCGACCGTACGGAGCGCCGCGAGCCCAAGACCTTCCCGACCGAGGCGTTCGCGGCCCAGGTAGACGAAGAGGGCCAAGACCGCGGCGAAGAGCATGCCCGCGACGGCCAGCATCACACGATTCTCATTTCCCGGTGGCCGCGCGGGCCGCCGTGAGGGCCCCGAGGAGACTCACGGATGTGTCAGTCGATACCGGCTGCGACCGTGGGAGCGGAAGGGACGGCGAGGAGGCGGTCGTATTGCGTCCGGATCGAGTCGAATTCCGCCCGGCGTGACTCAGGCACCGGGTCACCTTTTCCATACCGAAGGGCCGCCCGCGGATCCACGTGCCGGCCGTTTTGGATGAACTCATAGTGCAGGTGCGGCCCCGCTGCCAAACCAGACATGCCCACATACCCTATCACCTGGCCCTGCCGTACCCTGACGCCGGCCCGTATGCCGGACGCCAAGCGGCTCATGTGGGCGTACCGCGTCTCGACGCCCTTCGGGTGCCGGATCGCCACAATGGTGCCATAGGTGCCCCAGCGACCGGCCCGAACCACGGTACCGTCCGCAGTGGCAATGATTGGTGTGCCGGTACTCGCGGCGTAGTCCACACCCAGGTGCGGCCGACTGCGCTTCAGGATCGGATGGTAGCGGCTTCGGGAGAACCTCGACGAGATCCGGCGAAACTCGGCTGGGTAGAGCTTAAATGCTCGTTTGAGGGACCGACCGTCGGCATCGAAGTAGGCGTTGCGGCCGTCGTCATCGGTCATGACATACGCCGAGTTCTTCGTTCCCCGCGTCTCGATGTTCGCGGCCAGAATCCGCCCGAATCGTACATCTCCGAACTCCGACGTGAGCCGCTCGTAGACAATCTGGAATCCGTCACCCTCGTAGTTGTCCCGCGTGAAATCGACCACCCACCCGAAAACGCCGTCCGCGAGATCCCACACAAGTCTCGCTCGCTCCCCGGCAGGAAGGAGCGATTCGGGAATCAGTGCATCCACGGTTTCATACAGGGAGGACTGAACAGCCCCGCGAGCGAATTCGGTCGTGACGTCCCAGTAGATCTCCTGCGCCTCACCGCGCCACCCAGTGGCCGAATCCCGTACGACCGTGAGCAGTCGCTCATTACCCAGGCGGATGGTCATCTTATGCGGTGACGGCTCGTGCAGGACATAGCGAAACTGGAAGACCTGGCCAGCTGGCACGCGTCGCGGATTGATCTGCTCGGCAGCACCGAGCAAATCATAGAGATCCTGTCCGTCGATGTTGTGTCGCGCGAGGAGTTCGGAAAGCGTTTCGTTGCGACGCAGGGTATCGGCCTGCTCCACATAGGCCACGGTGACCAAGAGAGGAGAGGCTACCGGCACCCGCTCGCCGGCAAGCACCCGTCGCGCGGTCCAGAGCGCCGCGACCGCAAGGCCAACGGCGAGGATCTTCCGACCTAGCCTTCGCCGCCTCAATCCATCTGCCGCCGGATGAAGGTCGGGATCTCCATCTCGGAGATTTCCGCTTCGGGCACGTTCGGCTCGCCCTGCGGTGTCGGCGGCGCAGGCGTGGCCGAAGCGGCCCGCTGCTGGCGCTGCGGGAACGGCAGCACGCCGGGCACACCGGCCCGGCCGAAGAACGTCTCCTGCGGCGTTGCCACCTTGTCGAATCCGGTGGCGATCACCGTGACGCGTAGCTCCCCGGCCATGGCCGCGTCATGCACGGCACCGAAGATGATCTCCGCCTGGTCGCCCACCGCATCGTGAACGACTTCGCTAATCTGATTGACCTCGCCCAAGGTGAGGTCCTCACCACCCACGATGTTCAGCAAGACACCGGTCGATCCCGTGATGGAAACGTTGTCCAGGAGCGGGCTCGTGATGGCCTGCTGTGCGGCCTCGATCGCACGGTCCTCCCCGCGACCCACGCCAGTGCCCATGAGCGCCGACCCGCCGTTCTGCATGACGGTCCGCACGTCGGCGAAATCGACGTTGACCAGGCCGGGATGGCTCACGAGTGTCGAGATGCCCTGCGTGGCGTGCAGCAGCACCTCGTCTGCCTTCTTGAGCGCTTCCTGGAACGGCACGTTCTTGCCGACCACCGCCAGGAGCCGCTCGTTGGGCACGACGATCATCGTGTCCACATGCTTGCGCATCTCCGCGATGCCAATCTCGGCCTGCCGCATCCGTTTCTTGCCTTCGAACAGGAACGGCTTGGTGACGATGCCGACGGTGAGCGATCCGACATCACGGGAAAGCTGCGCGATGATCGGCGCCGCACCGGTCCCCGTGCCGCCACCCATCCCGCAGGTAACAAAGATGAGATCCGCGCTTTCCAGACCGCGCAGCACATCGTCACGGTTCTCTTCGATCGCCTGACGACCGATTTCCGGCCGGGCCCCCGCACCCAGACCCCGGGTGAGCTTCTTTCCGATCTGCACCTTCACGTCCGCCTTGTTGTGCAGCAAGGCCTGCGCGTCGGTGTTGACCGAGATGAACTCGACTCCCGCGAGGTGTTCTTCGATCATCCGGTTGACGGCGTTGCCACCACCTCCACCGACCCCAATGACCTTCATGCGGGCGTTCTTTGACAGCGTCTCTTCGAGCTCGAAGACCATGCGTCCCTCGTTCGCGCCGGTTTCTAGAAGAAGTCTTGCAGCCAGCGTTTGACTGGGCCCCACACCTTGTCGACCGTCGTGTCTCCCGGTCCCTCGCCGTGTCCTCGACTCCGCACCCCGTACAAGGCCAATCCGACAGGCACTGCATAGCGCGGCGCCTGCACGCTATCGACCAATCCCTTTATGTCCCGCTCTGGGATCCCCTTACGCACGGGCATCGCAAAGACCTCTCGCCCCAACTCGACAACGCCGGCCATGTGCGCTCCACCACCCGTCAGGATCACCCCAGCCGGCAGCCGTCCAGCGTACCCGACCTGTTCGATCTGATCAATCACCCTGCCGAAGATCTCGTCAAGCCGCTGATGCACGATGTGCGCAATAAGCTCACGCTTGGCATGCCGCACACCCTGCCCCGGCGTTCCCGGCAATTCCACCATCTCTTCCGGCTCAACGAGGGGCGCATACGCGACACCCCAACGCTCCTTCAACCGCTCGGCATCGGTCTGCGTGATCGAGAGCCCGTGTACGAGATCGCTCGTCACGTAGGATCCCGCACACCGATCGGACGACAGGTGCCGGAGCTTGTTGTCATGGAAGATAGCAACGGTAGTGGATCCTCCGCCAAGCTCTACCAGCGCGCAGCCCAATTCCCGCTCTTCGTCGGTCAGTACCGCCTCGGCGGCTGCGAGCGGCTCCAGCACGAACTCGGACACCCGATATCCAGCACGCTCGATCGAGCGTTTGAGGTTTTGTGCAGCCTGCTTGTGTACCGCTACCAGCTGCATCTCGACCTCGAGACGCATGCCGGTCATCCCAATCGGATCGTTGATCCCGCCCTGCTTGTCGACCGTGTATTCCTGCGGAATGGGCACCAACAACTCGTGCTCGTCGCCCAAACTCACCGAGAGCGCCGTTTCATGCACCCGCCGCACATCTTGCGGCTTGATCTCGTCTCCTGAGACGGAAACGAGTCCGTTCGACAGCTGGGTTCGGACGTTTTCTGCCGCGATACCGCAGAAGACCGCGGGGATCTTCAACCCTGCCATTCGCTCCGCATCGCTGAGCGCCCGCCCGATCGCGCGGGTCGTCTCTTCGATGTCTCGCACGACGCCCCGCCGGACCCCCGTGGTGCGCGCGAGGCCCACCCCGAGAATCTTGGCGACAGGAGTGCGCTCCTCGCCCGTGAACTCAGCAATCACGGCGCACGTCTTCGTGCTTCCAACATCCAATCCCGCCACGAGGGCTTCGCGCTTCATGCCTCTCCTCGCCGCACTACGATCTGTCCCTGAAATCGTGCATCTAGCTCCCTGAACGACTGGCCTTCTTGCAGAAGATGTCGGCGCACCGTCACGACCGCGCGAATCTCCGAGGGCATGGGCACCGCCCGCAACACCACCCGTTGCTCGCCGAGCTCGAACACCACGGTCCCATCTCCACCCCTTCGCACCCCGTCCACGAGACCGAAGAACGTCGAATCCACGACCCGTATGAGCGCCAGGGTGCGAGTGAGCACCGAATCGGGCCGCTCCACGAGCGGCAGATCAAACGACGTGGCCACCGGATCGTAAGGCAACGGCCGGGCCGCTTCGTCCAGCGGGACCAGACCCTCCTTGCCGCGCGCGAAAGCCACCGGCATTTCTTCTTCCAGCTCGAACCGAAGTGTACCCGGCAGTCGACGCCGAACGCGGCCTGCAACGATGCCGGGCACGTCGCTCACCCGGCGTTCGAGCTCGGCCAGGGACGCAAACACATTGCGATCAGACTCGAGCCCGATCTGCGCCAGGACGTGCTCGGGCGTCAGGTAGTGGAGGCCAACGATCTGCACCTGCCGCACCTTGAAGAAACCAATCTGCCTGAGCCCGAGTGGTGCCAGCACGTAGATCGCGACAGCAGCCGCGATTCCGGCACCAGCCAGCAGTAACCGACGCTTCACGCGGCCGCTCCGGAGCGGCGCCGTACCAACTCCCGTCCGACCTCGGTGATATCGCCTGCACCCAAGGTAACAACCACATCGCCATTTGCGATCATCTCTTCGAGCCGATCCGCCAGGGCGGCACGGCTCGCCACCCATTCCACCTGACCCCCGGCCCGCTGCGCAGCCTTGGCAACCCGCTCGCCCGTGACGCCAGGCAGCGGCTGCTCTCGGGCGGGATAAACCTCCGTGACGACCACGACATCCGCCATGGCGAGCGCGATCCCCATGGCCTGACCCAGCGCCTTGGTCCGGGAATATAGGTGTGGCTGGAATACTGCGACCAAGCGTGCGGAGGGAAACCGCTGACGCGCCGCACCGAGCGTCGCCGCAATCTCCGAAGGATGGTGCGCGTAGTCGTCAACGAATGTCACGCCACGATAGGTGCCCAGCAGCTCGAACCGCCGGCCCACGCCCGCAAACCCGGCCAAGCCACGGGCAACGGCCGCTGGATCCGTATCGAGCGCCAGCCCAACGGCCACCGTCATCGCAGCATTCCTCAGGTTGTGCAGCCCTGGCACCGGCAGCCGGAGCTCGACGGAGCCGCCGCCAGGTAACTCGAGGCGCGCGGCGTTGTGCGTCGCGTCGCGCTCGACGTTTGTGATCCTGATATCCGCGTGCGGCGCCAAGCCCACCTTCCACACAGGCGCCGACACGACCTCGCCAACCCGCAGCGCACCCCCATCGTCCGCCCCCACCAACACCCGCTGGGCAGGTCCGGCAAACGTCGCGAACGCACCCTCGAGGTCTTCCACGGATCCGTAACACTCGAGATGGTCAGGCTCGACATTGTTGACCACGGCGACAGACGGAGCAAGCGCCAAGAACGAGCGATCGTACTCGTCCGCCTCAACGACAAACAGGTCATCTCCACCGAACCGAACGTTCCCCTCCCACGCGTCAACTCGGCCTCCCACAAGCGCCGTCGGGTTCAACCCCGCCTCTGCGAGTCCGGCTGCGACCATCGCCGTTACGGTCGTCTTCCCATGGGTGCCGGCAATGCCGACGAGCGTTCCGCCCTGAACGGCCATCCCCAGAGCCTGCGCACGGGGAATGACCGGAATGCCAGCGGCATTGGCCGCCTGCAGCTCAGGATGCTCTGGTTGGATTGCAGCGGTGTAAACGACTGCCCGACAATCACCTACGTGTGCTGGATCGTGATTCGGCCAGACGACGGCACCTTCCCGCTGGACATCTGAGGCCCCTCTCGGGTCGGCGTCGCATCCGGTGACGGGAACCCCACGGCGCAGCGAAACGAGGGCGATAGCACTCATTCCGGCGCCGGCTATCCCCATGAAATGGATGGGCCGGGGATCGTCCGTGGCAAAGAGCTGCATTGGTGGGCAGCCAATATAAGAGAATCGCGAAAGTCGCGAAAGGTGTTGGACTTAGGCGATCAAGCTGAGAATGTGTCGAGCTATGTTTTCGGCTGCTTTCGGGTGCCCGCGAGCCAACGCCGAGCGCTTCATGGCGGCCGCTCGCTCGGGCTCCGTGAGGAGGTCCAGGATTTCCGACGCCAGGCGCTGGGGATCCAGCTGCGACTCGGGCAGATGCACCGCCGCTCCATCGCGGGCCAGGGCCTCAGCGTTGCGGGCCTGGTGCCCTCCAGCGGCTGTCGGAAGGGGGATGAGAATGGTCGGCAGTCCCCACGCGCACAGCTCTGCT
Organism: Gemmatimonadota bacterium; assembly: GCA_029862935.1. The sequence continues at coordinate 6,393 of JAOTWK010000057.1, forward strand.
GTCGTCATGGCCCCAGCCCGAGCCACCACCGCGTCCGCCGCCGCGTAGGCCTCTGAAACGGGATCCCAGAAGCCACGCACCACCCGGTGCCCAGCGCTGGCGTAGCCCCCGAGCTGCTGGGCATGTGAAGGCCCCGTACTCCACAGCAGGCTCACATTGCCTAACAGGCCGCCGTCGACCGCTGCGCTGACCGTGGCGTTGATGGTGCGCGCACCCTGACTCCCCCCCATCACGAACGCCGCCGGCACGTCAGAAGGCAGACCGAGCCGAAGCTTGGCCTCTGCCTTCTCTGGGAGCGGCTCTGGGGGCGGCGCAATCGGATTACCGTACTGACACAACTCGGTGTGCGCTCCCTGACGCACGTGGACCCGCGCCTCCGGGAATCCCAGATAGATCTGCTGGGCGCGGCGTGCCAGCCACCTAGTGGTGATTCCTGGATAGGCGTTTTGCTCCTGCAGCACCAGCGGGATGCCTCGCTTGGCTGCCTGAAACAGAATCGGTCCCGCCGCATACCCGCCGGTTCCGATGGCGAGCGATGGCTGCTCTTCATCCAGCACCCTGGCCCCAGCCCGCAGGAGCTCGCCGAGGATGAGAGGCCATCTGAGGTTGCGCCACCAGCGCCTACGATGGATCGGCTCCACCGGCAGCAGATGGAATCGGTAGGATTTCGAGGGCAGCACGTGAGCCTCGACTCCGCGCGTCGCCCCGACGAGGACGGGTTCGATATCAGGTCGCACCTGCTGGAGGGCCTCGGCGAGCGCCAGGGCGGGCATGAGGTGCCCTCCGGTTCCCCCTCCCGCAATGAGGACGCGACTCATCGCGACTTTGCGCGCTCTTCCCGGCAGCGGGCAACACTCATGATGAGCCCCGTCGCCACAAACGAGACGAGAAGACCCGAGCGACCGTACGAGATGAACGGGAGCGAGATACCGGTTGTGGGTACCACGGACAACGTGACGCCGATGTGCAGGACCGCGGCCAATCCGATCATCGTGGTGAGCCCGACAGTCAGAAGCAGACCAAAGCTGTCCGGCGCCCGTCGCGCAATGCGAAATCCCATGGCGACATAGAGTCCAAAGAGCCCGACGATCACGAGCACGCCGATGAAGCCCCACTCCTCACCGATCGTACTGAAGATGAAGTCGGAATACGCGTATTGCAGGTAGCCGAGCTTCTGGAGGCCCTCCCCGAACCCGACGCCGAGAAGCCTTCCAGACCCGATCCCGATGAGCGACTGGCTGATCTGCCAATTCGCGTCAGCCGCGTCTCCGCCTGCGCTCAGAAAACTCACCATCCGGGCGAATCGGTACTGCACGGAGACGATCTCGTGCCACATGATCGGAATGGCGAGCACGGTCAATAGCAAGAAATGGCCGATGCGTGCACCGGCCGTGAACATGACGGTGCCCGCCAGCAGGAGCACGACCGCGCCCGTGGATAGGTCGGGTTCGAGGACGATCAGTCCAGTGAGCGGCAGCACGATCGCGACTATGGGCATCACACCGCGCTTGAACTCCCGAACCAGCTCGTCCTTCTTCGCCACCAACATTGCCGTCCATACCACGACGGCGAACTTCGCCAATTCGGACGGCTGGATACTAAATGCGCCGATGCGAATCCAACGGCGCGCGCCGTTGAGCTCTGGCGCAATGGCGCTCGCAAATGGAAGCAGAGGGATGAGCAACAAGACCGCCGTGATCCCAAGCAGTGGCCAGGCCAGCGGTCGCCAGCGTCGGTAGTCGAGCCGCGCCACGATGAGCAGCGCCATGAGCCCGAGTGCCACACCGAGCAACTGGCGCAGGGCATACTCGCCGCCAGGATGGCCTTGTTGCACAGCCCGGATACTCGTCGCGCCGTACACTGCCGCCACCCCGAACACCGCAAGCGTCGCCGCCAGGATGCCCAGCAAGCGACTCTCCCAGAGCCCTTGGCCTTCGGCCGTGGATTTCAGAGGTTTTGCACGAGCTCGCGGAATCTGTCCCCTCGCTCCTCGAAGTTGTTGAACTGGTCGAAACTCGCACACGCCGGCGAAAGCAATACCGCATCGCCAGGCGCCGCATGTGTTCCTGCCAGCAGCACTGCATCGTCGAACCGATCAACGGTCTCGACACTTGTTGCGCCGCCAAGCGAGCGCGCAATCGCCTTCGCCGCCTCGCCGTACGCAACCACGGCCCGACACCCGGCGCTCAGTGCGTCCTTCAACGCCGCGAAGTCTTCGCCTTTCGGTCGCCCGCCCAAGATAAGGACGAATGGCCCCGTCATGGACCGCAGTGCCACCGAGGCCGCCGACACGTTGGTGGCCTTGGAATCGTTGATCCACTCGACATCTCGCACTCGGCCAACGCGCTCCAGCCGATGCGCCGGTGCTGAGAACGTGCGGAGCCCACGCGCGACCTGACCGGGGTCGACCCCCGCCGCAACGGCCGCGAGGGCAGCCGCCAACGCGTTGGCCACGTTGTGGTCCCCCAAGAGCGGCAGTTCGGACCGGTCCACCAGCACCGCGGCGCCGAGCATGAGTCGGGCGGTCTCACGATCGTACCACGCATCCCGGGGCCGCTGCAGACTCCATTCACGGCGCTGTCCGCTTGCGCCCACCGCCAATGCACCTACCGCGGGATCGTCTCCATTCAGCACCCAGGTCGACGATTCTTCGGCGTTGCGAAAGAGCAGCTTCTTGTCGTTGTAATACGCGAGAACATCGGCATATCGGTCCAGGTGATCGGGGGCCAGGTTGGTCACCACGCCGATCAGCGGAGCGAGATGGGGTGCATCGTGCAACTGAAACGAGGAGACTTCCACGACGATCCAATCGGGGCGGGCGGGGTCCGCCGCCAAATCGGTGAGCGGACGCCCGATATTCCCAACCGCTGCCGCCGCGAGTCCGCCGGTGTTCAGCACATGGGCAATCAGCGCCGTCGTGGTCGTCTTGCCGTTGGTGCCCGTCACCGCGATACACCGAGACTGATCGAACGCACGCACTCCCAGGTCGATCTCGGCCACGACGTCGACGCCGGCGGCTCGGGCAGCGGCGATGGGGGGCGCATCCGGCGGCACCCCTGGGGACACAACCACGGACGTTGCGGCCGCAATGCGCTGAAGGGCATGTCCGCCCACGTCCACGTCCGCCCCCTCGGCGCGGAGCGCTTTCGCAGCCTCGTGGAGCGCTGCCGTCGAGGCGCGGTCCGACGCATACACCCGAAGGCCGTGTCGCAGGAGCCACCGCGTCGCGGCCAACCCACTTCTCCCGAGCCCGACGACGGCAACCTCGCCTCGGCGCCAGGCCTCGGGAATCATCGGATCTTCAGCGTGGAAAGCGCGAAGAGTGCGCAGAGAATGCCGATGATGTAGAATCGCGCCACGACCTTGGACTCAGCCCAACCGAGCTTCTCGAAATGGTGATGCAGCGGCGCCATGCGAAACACTCGATGCTGATCCGCATAGGCTCGGCCGTGCCGTTGCTTCCGCCAACGGTACACCCCGGTCTGCAGAATCACTGACGCCGTCTCCGCGGCGAACACCCCGCCGACCAATAGCAGCAGGAACTCTGATTTGAGCAGAATGGCGATCGTACCGAATGCACCCCCGATGGCGAGGCTTCCGGTATCGCCCATGAACACCTGGGCCGGGTGCGCATTGAACCAGAGAAACCCCAGTGCTGCCCCCATGAGGCTCGCACAGAATATCGTGAGCTCTCCAGCACCCGGCAGGTAGTACACGAAGAGGTACTCGGCCGTGTCCGTCCTGCCGAACACGTAAGCGAAGATCGCGAACGTGACCGCTGCGATCGCCGTGAGCCCGGTGGCCAGCCCGTCGAGCCCGTCCGTCAGATTCACCCCATTGCTCGTGCCCGTGACCACGAAGGTCACGAAGGCGACGTACAGAACCGGTGGCAGCGGCACCAACACGTACTTGAAGAACGGCACCGTGGTCGTATTGGCGGGCACGTCACCCCACACGGACCGGACGAGCAGGTACGTGCCGAGCACGATTCCGAAGCTGACCTGGCCAATCAGCTTGTAGCGTGCCACCAAGCCGCGGGCCTTGCCCTCGACGAACTTCAGATAGTCGTCCACGAAGCCAATGCAGCCCATCCACAAGGTGGCCACGATGGCGACCAGCACGAACGGGTTGTCGAGTCGCGCCCAAAGCAGTGCCGGCAGCAACGTGCTGACCAAGAGAATCAGCCCGCCCATGGTCGGGGTGCCGCGTTTGCCTTGATGGGACGCCGGCCCCTCGGCCCGGATGACCTGCCCCACGTTTCTCGCCTTGAGCCGACGAATGATCGGCGGACCGATGACGAACGCCAACGCGATGGCCGTCACGGCGGCGCCCGCAGCCCGGAACGAGATGTAGCTGAACAGATTGAAGATCTGGAAGTCCTGGGCCAGCGGCGCGAAGATGTGGTAGAGCACTAGGCGGCACCACTGGGCAAGAGGTACGGCATCACCCGCTCGAGACGGACACCTCGCGACGCCTTGAGCAGCACGAACTCGCGACCCGTCAGCCGACGCGCGAGGCGCTCACCCAAAGTGGGCACATCGTCCGCTGCGAGCAACCGATCCTCGAGTACCGTGGCAAACGGCTCGAACGCCGGCACGAAGTCGCCGGTCACTGCCACGAGCGCCGGTTGCGTAGCCACGACCTGTGCCGCGACCGCCGCGTGGAGCTCTGGGCTGCGTGCACCCAGTTCCAGCATGGTTCCAAGCACGACGACAAGTGGACGGCTCCCCCGCATCGCGTGCGCCGTCTCGAGTGACATCGCCACGGAAAGCGGATTGGCGTTGTACGCGTCATGCAACACGACGAGGTCGCCATGGTGCACCACCTCGCACCGTCCTGGCGGCAAGCGCACCGTGGACAGCGCACGGGCTGCGTCGGCTGTCGGGATCTCGAGCTCGTGGGCCGTTGCCAGCGCGAGCATGGCGTTGTCGATCTGATGCCGCCCTACGACGGGGAGGCGCAGCTCGACTCCATCTACGCTGAGCACCGGCCGACCGTCGCCGTCCAGGTGCCAGGTCTGAGGCCGAACGTCGGCGTCTGGATCCGTTCCGGCCACGACGACGCGTGGGACCGCGGTGCGCGCCCGGGCTGCGAGGGCCGGTGGTTGCGTGCCGACGATGGCGCACGAGGCGCCAGTCACGATGGTCAACTTCTCCCGCAACACGTCCGCTTCAGATCCGAATCCCTCGAGGTGTCCGGTGGCGACATTCGTGATAACGGCGAGTGAGGGCTCGATAATGGACCGCAGTGCGGCAACTTCGCCTGGAACGCTCGCCCCGGCCTCGACGACCAGTGCCTCCGTATCCGGTGGAGCGCTGAGAAGCGTGAGCGGCACCCCAATGCGGTTGTTGTAGTTGCCCTCCGTGGCATGCACTCGATAGCGCACCCCGAGGACCGCTGCGAGCATTTGCTTCGTCGCGGTCTTGCCGTTGGTTCCGGTCACCGCGATGACCGGTCCCGTCACCGCCCGACGCCTCTCGCGTCCGAGATCGCCCAACGCCACGAGCGTGTCGTTGACATGAAACGCGGCCATACCCTTCGGCACATCCACTCCCGCTCGTACGACCGCCCCCCGCGCGCCGCGTGCGAGAGCAGCCGACAGGAACTCGTGCCCGTCGAACCGCTCACCGACCAACGCGACATACAGCGCGCCAGGCTCGAGTACGCGGGTGTCCGTGCTGATCGCGGTGAAGCTGCACGATGGGACGGGAGCGCACCGCAGCACCTCTGACACTCGCTCGCTGCTCCACCCAGTCACGTCACGTCCCGCCACGGAGCATGTCGCGGACAATGTCGCGCTCATCGAATGGGATTCGGGCTGTCCCGACCTCCTGATAGGTCTCGTGCCCCTTCCCCGCCAGCAACAGGACATCTCCCGGCTCCAGCATCACGATCGCACGTCGGATTGCCTCGCGTCGGTCCGCGATGCGAACGTGGGATGCGCCTGCCA
>JAOTWK010000058.1 GCA_029862935.1 Gemmatimonadota bacterium
AGACCCCGGTCGAACACCTCTTGTCGCAGCGCCATGAGACGGTCATGCACCTCATCCGTCACCACTTCATTCGCGTCGATGATGCGCTCGTTCACCTGCACGCTGTCCTTGATCGGGTTCACGCTGCCCCGGAGATCGAGTCGCAACTGTTCGTATTCCGCTTGATTCGGGACGAGCGTCGGCCGGAACAGACCCGCAATGAGCTTGGTGAACACCGCGTCTCCCGTGGCGGAGTTCGGATCGGGATGTGAGGAGAATCGTCCTTCGATGATGCTGCGCTCGGTCCTCACTGTGTCGCGTCGGGCGACGCCCTCGCTCCCGTTCCGCCGCACGAGGAACTCGCGGTGCTGGTCCCGCTCTACCGGACCCGACGCCGCGACCCCACGACGAAGCTCGCGTTGCAGCAGGCGCCGCAACGCGACCCTCACACGCCCGAGCCGGTCGCCTTCGAGCAGGTATTGCGCGTCTTCAGTCGAGAGCCGCACTCCGACGGTCTGCGCTGCTGCAATGGCGGGGTCGGGGCCGGACGCATTCGCAAGTTGTGCGAACAGCGTATCGGCAAGTTGCAACACCGAATCGATCACGTCGGCCCGGTACTCGTAGATCGGTCGCACGGTGGCCTCGAGCGCCGCGGATTCACGATCCATCTCGCTTTGCGCTTTGCGAACGGGGAACGCAAAAGGCGCGATCACCTCTGTGGGCGACACGTCCCCAGTATTCAGCATCGGCGTTTCGGGACCACTGGCGATCGGAAACAGCCAGAAGGTCAGCAGCGCCAGCGCCAGCAACAGGCCCCACCGGGCTGCATGATGGGCAACCGTCCCGGGCACGTCGCTGGGCAGCAGCTCGAGGTTGAGTGAGGGGCGTTGGCGCGAGTTCATGAGGTCTCGTCCTCCGCGTACGCGCGGATGATCTCCCGCACAAGCCGATGGCGTACCACGTCCCGCTCGTCCAGGTAACAGAACGCGACACCCTCGATGCCGGGCAGGATCCGTTCGATCTGCACGAGTCCGGATCCCGTTCGATCGGGAAGATCCGTTTGTGTCTTGTCTCCGATCACGACGGCCCGCGAGTTGAGCCCCAGACGCGTGAGAAACATCTTCATCTGCATGGTCGTGACGTTCTGCGCCTCGTCGAGAATGACGAACGCATCTTGGAGCGTCCGACCCCGCATGTACCCTAGCGGCGCGATCTCGATGGTTCGCAGATCCAGGGCACGCTGCATCCGGTCGTACGGCATCATGTCTTCCAGCGCGTCGTAGAGTGGGCGCAGATACGGATCGACCTTCGCTTGCAGGTCCCCGGGCAAGAACCCGAGCCGTTCGCCCGCTTCGACGGCTGGGCGCGCGAGCACCAAGCGGCGTACGTGCTTCCGGGTGAGCGCCTCGACGCCCATCGCAACGGCGAGGTACGTCTTCCCTGTCCCTGCAGGCCCGATGCCGATCACGATGTCGCTTTCCCGCATGGCTGACACGTAGGCCTGCTGCCCCGACGATTTCGGCTGAATGATCTTGCGCATCCCGGGCAGCGCGATCCGGTAGGCGCCATTCGCCAGCTGCACCGACGCGTCGCCTCCGTTGCCAAGCAGTCGGTGGACATCATCATCGTCCAACGTCTGGCCGACCCGTGCCAGATCGACCATCGCCGACGCCACACGGCTGGCGCGCTCGACGTCCTCTACCGCACCGGCCAACATGAGGTGCTCGCCGCGAAACGTCACACGTACGCCCGTGGCTTTCTCCAATATCAGAAGATTGGCTTCGTTCACCCCTGCCAAGGCCAACGGATCGGCCCCTTCGGCAGAAATCCGATGCGTGACGACGTCGCTCATTTGTGCTCGATCTTGAGTGAGAGCTCGCTCAGTTCAGCCGGATCGAGCTCGGTCGGTGCATCCTCGAACAGGGCCCGCGCCGCCGTCGTCTTGGGAAACGCGATCACATCACGGAGGTTCGAGGCCCCAGCAAGCAACATCACCACCCGATCGAAGCCCACCGCGAATCCACCGTGCGGTGGCGCGCCCGCGCGCAACGCGCGTAGCAGAAAGCCGAAGCGACGGATCGACTCCTGCTCCGACATGCCGAGCAGATCCAACACGGCGAGTTGCACCTGCGGATCCGTGATCCGGATCGACCCACTACCAAGCTCGTTACCGTTGTACACGAGGTCGTAGTGCAACGCACGGACGCCTTCCCGCTCTCCGGCGAGCAACCGGTCACGATCGTCCGGGTGCGGTGCGGTAAACGGATGGTGCGCGACGGCCCATTTCCCCGAACCAACGTCCTGCTCGAACAGCGGAAACTGATCGACCCAGAGAAACGCGTGCGGTGCGTCCGGCTTGAGGCCCATTCGCTGGATGGTCGCTCTCCGGACGACGTCCAAAGCCGATGAGGTCGTCGCGTCAGCGCCCGCCGTCGCCACCAGGAGATCACCGTCTCGTAGTTGCATGAGGTCCGCGCTCATGCCGTCGAGCTTCGCCAAGGGACCCGATAGCGTCCCGTCCCGGTGTTTGAGCACGGCCAGTCCACCGGCCCCCGCCTCCTTCGCCAGCGTCGTGAGCGCATCGAGGTCCTTCCGCGACAGCGTGGCTCCACCCGGCACGAGCAGCCCCCGGACCCGGCCGCCTCCCCCTACTTGGTCATCGAACGCACGGAATCCCCGGTTCGCCAACCGGTCGGTCCAGTCTTCGATGGGCAGACCGTATCGGAGATCCGGTTTGTCGGTGCCGAACCGCTCGAGCACTTCGGCGTAGGGCACGCGTCGAAACGGCGCGGCGATCTCGTGTCCGGCCTCATCCCACAACGCGACGAACAGGTGTTCGAGCACCGCGTAGATATCGTTTGAGGACACGAACGATGCCTCGATGTCGATCTGCGTGAATTCCGGCTGGCGGTCAGCCCGCAAGTCCTCGTCACGGAAGCAGCGCGCGAGCTGGAAGTAGCGATCGAATCCCGCGACCATCAACAGCTGCTTATAGAGCTGCGGAGACTGTGGCAACGCGTAGAACTGTCCGCGGTGAAGTCGCGACGGCACGAGGTAATCGCGCGCGCCCTCCGGCGTGGGCTTGGTGAGGATCGGTGTCTCGATCTCGTAGAACTCCAGAGCGCTCAGCGCCGATCGAGCCCGTTGCAGCAGCCGATGTCGCAGCGCAAGGTTTTGCTGCAGCTCCCGACGCCGCAGATCCAAGTGGCGGTGGAGCAGCCGGAGCTCTTCGCCCGGCGGATCCTCGCCTTTCGTGCGCCAGACCGGGATTGGCAATGCCTCGAGCGTGGCAGGACCCACGATGTCGAGCGCTTCCCCCACCACTTCGACGTCGCCCGTCACCATTTCCGGATTCCTCGCGTCCTCCGGCCGAAGCCGCACGGCACCTGTTACGATCACCACCGATTCCGGCACCACCTCCAAGGCCCGCTCCAATGTTTCTGCCGCCGTCGAGTCCGGTCCAAACGACACCTGCACAATCCCGTCGCGATCGCGCAAATCCAAGAACACGAGACCGCCGAGATTGCGTCGTCGGTGGACCCATCCCCCAAGCCGGACCGTCTTGCCGGCGTGCTCCGCACGGAGTGCTCCGCAGCGGTGGGTCCGCATCGTGGTCGCCGTCATAGATCCGGTGGAGTGCAGGTTGGGCGGCAAGGAGCGGGAATCGAACGGCGCAGGCTACCGTCCGCGCCCGTGCAGCGGGTCTAGCGTAGGTCCTTCACGGAGATAAGCACGCGAACGGATGAACCGTGCCCTAGTGATGAGCCGCTCCCGGCTGCCCGTCGCCGCACGGCGTTCGAGCCGCCTCTGTGGGGTCATGATGGCGCGTGCGTCGAGCGCCCAAGTCTGCTTGCTGGTTGAACATAATGGCCCTCGATGAGGCCAGCAAGGATGGCTTGACACCTGTGGCACCCCTTGATCAAGCTTCGGCCATGCAGCGAATCATCGCCGTGGCGGCCGTCACCGTGGTGCTGGCCGCGGGGTCAGCGCCCGCCCAGGCGCCCGACGCGGCGGGATTATGGCGCGTGGCTTCAGGCTCGTTGGCGGCGCCCGCGGCACTCCAAACCGGCGCCGCGTCCACCTTTTGGAACCCCGCTGCGGCACACCACCGCGGGGCGGTCACGGCGGGCGTCGCCGTGCTCCACACGGCAGACATTCTCGGGGTGTCCGGGCTGCTCGCGGCGGGCACCGTGCCACTCACAGGCTCCCTGCGTGCTGGCCTGCACCTCGGACGGATGCAGGTTCGCGACCTCGTGCGCACGACCACCTCACCGGATAGCGAGGAAGGCACGGTTCCGGTGTACGCCCAACTTGGTGGCGTGTCTCTCTCGTGGGGGACGCCGCGGTTTCACGTCGGAACTTCCCTCACGCTCCACAATGCCAAGTTCGACATCGAGACGAGTAGCGGCGTCACACTGGACGTCGGTGTGTCCGGTCAGCCGTTCCCGCGCCTCACGATTGCCGGTGCGACACATTTCTTGCCCATTGGCCTCAGCGACGAACCGACCACGGACTACTTCGGTGGCCTCGAGTACGTCGTCGTCGACCGGCAAACACTGATCGGGCTCAGGACGCGGCTCGCGGTTCAATACGGGGCAACATACCGGCCTACAGGCGATCTCGAGCACACCATGAACTTCGCCGTCACCCTCGACGACAACGTTCGGGTAGACGCTGCCGTTACCCGGGAGTCGGCATACGGGTTGCGCGACTGGCGGCCCAGTGTCGCTGTCACGCTTCGCTTTGGTCGCTTCGCCGTGAGTCTCGCGCACGGAGCGGGCATCAACGACGCAGGGGGCACGTTCCGCGTCGGACTCGACGCCCGATTTCCTCGGTGAACCTGCTCGACCTCACTCCCGCGAACGCTCAGGCGAAGATCACCGAGTGGATTGAGACACGGGGCGAGCCCGCGTACCGAGCGCGGCAGATCGTGCCGCGGCTTTGGCAGCGTCCGGTCGCGCAGTGGGTGGACGCCACGGATCTTCCGGCCCAGCTGAGGCACGAGCTCGAACGCTCGTTTCCCCTCTCACGGCCGGTGCGCCGTGCCGAGCAAGTTTCGCAGGATGGGACGGTCAAGTTCCTCTGGGAGTTCCCGGAGAACGGCGCCGTCGAGTCAGTGTTGATTCCCGAAGGGCGGCGGCGAACCCTCTGCGTGTCTTCGCAGGTCGGGTGCGCGTACGGTTGTGTCTTTTGTGCCACGGGACGCATGGGCTTTGGCCGGCATTTGCATCCGTGGGAAATCTGCGCACAGGTCCGCGAGCTCATGCTCGATCCACGCTACGGGCGGCCGTCCGGCGTCGTGTTCATGGGAATGGGAGAGCCGCTGCACAACTGGGACAGTGTGGACCGCGCGCTGACGATTCTCAACGATCCCAGCGGCATCGGGCTGGGTGCGCGTCACATTACGGTCAGCACGGTCGGCATCGCTCCCGGTCTCCGGCAACTCGCCGCACGGCCTGAGCAATTCAGCGTCGCGCTCTCGCTCCACGCGGCCACGAGTGAGCGACGCCAGCAATTGATGCCCGTTGAACGCAAGTATCCCTTAGCGGAAATCCTGGAGCTCCTACGGCAGTTCCCACGACGGGTAACGCTGGAATACGTGATGATCCAGGGTGTCAACGACAGCGCCACCGACGCCCGCGCCTTGGCGAACGTGGCCCGGTCGCTGGGTGCGCTCGTCAACCTGCTGCCGCTTCACCCTGGCGGCGAGACGGGCTATCGGCCCTCGCCCACGGCGAACATCAAAGCCTTTGAGGAAACCGTGCGCAGAGCGGGCATCGCCGTGACCCTGCGGCAAAGCCGCGGGCTGGACATTAGTGCCGCGTGCGGACAGTTACGGATCGAGTTGCAGCCGCACCGCCGCGTCGCGTCCCACGTACACCGTGGCATCGAGGAGTAGGCTCGAGTCCCTCCGAATCACCACCGTGCCCACCCCCATCGCCGCCCGAACGCGGAGGGCGGCAGTCGAATCGCCGCGGCGCACCAAGATCTGCGTCCTGCGAAGCGTGTCGAGAGCCGCGTTGCCGAAGTAGACGACGTCGATGCCCTTTGCACGCAGTTGTCGCGTCATCGTTCGCGCAAGCCCGTCGACGCCAGAGGCGTTGAGCAGTTCGACCACATAGCCGTCTGCCTCACCGGGGACCGGTCGCGACTCGTCACTTCGCGCATTGGCTCTCCACCACAATGTCCCAGCAAGGCTGAGTGCTGCGACGATCGCGGCGAGCCCGATCAGCCGTCGCATGCCAGCGACTCCCAGAACGCGGAGGTTTCGGGGAGCAACGATCGACCGTGCCGCACCTGATACTCGAGTCGTCGCCGCGCGACCTCGCAGAGGACGGTGTCAGCATCCGCGGGGACCCTCACGCGAAGGGCAGCATGGTCTTCCGGCTCGCGCTTGCGTGCGGGCTCCAGGAAGTCGGCCAGGTAGAGCATCCGTCCCACCTGATCCCAGCCCGCGTACCCAACCGAGTGATAGCGGACCGCGTCGAGGACACTCTGATCGGTTTCTCCCGAGGTCGCCGCCACCGCCGCCGCGGCCGGTCCGTGGCGCAGGACATCCACATCCCATCCTCCCGGCGATAGGGCTCTGAGTTCCGACAGCGGAGCGTCCTTCAGCGCATCGTGATACGCGGCCGCCCGCTGCCACCGGTCCCGCTCGGGTCCCTCCACGGCCATACGATCGGCCCAGTGGGCAAGCAGCGCGGCCACGCGCGCGATGTGCAGGCGACGCTTGCGTTTCACCTTGGCCCAGCCCGGCACGTCGACGTCGACATGCGCCACCTCTGGCACGCCGACCTCCCCCGAGCGCCGGCGTCGTTGGGTGTGAGGGGCCAACAGCGCAAGCTCCCGCTGCCAGAAGGGACGGTGTGCCAGCTCAGGATGCGGGATCTGGAGATCCGATTCAGACACGATGTCATCACCAAACCGGACGATGTCCAGATCCAACGTCCGCGGTCCCCAGCGCTCACCCCGGATCCGACCCGTCTCGGCCTCGATCGTGTGGCAGTGCTCGAGAAGCTCGCGCGGAGACAGTTCCGTCGCCAACAGTAGCATTTGGTTGAGGTACGATCCCTGCGAGATCTCGCCGATCACCGCCGTTTCCTCCACGGGAGTCATGGCCACGAGTTCGCTTTGGGGAAGGGTCACGAGCCGCCGACGGCCGTGTGCGAGGTGCTTCGCCCTGTCGCCGAGATTCGACCCCAACGACACAAAAGCCCAGTTACGACGTGGCGTCACGGTCCCGCTCGAGCACGACTTCCACGCAATCGATGGGACCGTCAATCGGCGCATGTGGCTTCCGCGCCGCCACCCGCACCCGACGAACCCCGCCGAGCGCGAGCGCTCGTGTTGCTACCTTCTCGCACAATGCCTCGAGCAGGCGATGGTGAGATTGTCCAACGGTGTCGGCGACAAGTCCGTACAGGTCGCGGTAGTCGAGAAGCTCCTTCGGGGAATCGGATTCGCCAACGGCTTTGAGGGAGCGCCACACCGTGAGGTCCAGCTCCAGAGGCTGCGGAACGAGCTGCTCGTGCGGCAGCACTCCGACGAGGGTGTGAAACTTCATGCCCCGGAGTGTGATGCAATCGTTCGTCGTCATCGCGGAAACGTACTCGGAAAAGGACGCCTGTCTACACGAAGTAGTCAGACGGATTGATGCCATAGCGCTCGGGATTGGCAACCTTGATGATCGAGCGCCCGAACGATCCGTCGGCATTGGTTTCGGTCAGGTCGACGACGAAGCCGTCCCCCGTGCTCGCGCCGCCGCTGTCCAGCACCACGCGGACGAGCGGTCGCGGCAGGTGCGCCGGATCCGGGTTCGGGCCGTGCACCACCGCAACCTCGTACGTGTCCAAGATGACGCACGTGCCAACCGGGTAGATACCGGTGAGGTTGATGAACGCTTTCACCAACACCGGATCCTGACCGCGCCGCGGATTCTCCCACATTTCCTGCAGCACGTCCGCCGGCTGGAGCGGCACCGTCTTGTACACCCGCCGGCTCGTTGCCGCGTCGAATGCGTCGGCCACGGCAATGATCTTGGAGTACACAGACAACTGCCTGGGACGAATCGACCGCGGGTATCCCGTGAGATCGAGCTTCATGTGATGCTCGTACGCGGCGATCATCGCTCGATAGGGGATTTCTCCGTATCCGCGGAGGCCAAACAGGGTGAGCACGCCGAGCCACGGATGGGCTTGCATGATGCGCCACTCATCGTCATCCAGGGCAGTCTCTTTGTTCAGCACGTCGAGCGGAACTCGGCTCTTGCCGACATCGTGGAACAACGCGGCCAGCCCGAGATCGTAGAGCTGCACCTTGGTGAGCCCCAACCGTTTGCCGATCAAGACCGAAAAGATCGTGACGTTCACCGAGTGTACGAACGTGTATTCGTCGTAATCGCGGATCGTCGTCAAGCCCATGATGGACACTTCGTTTTTCAAGACCTGATCGACAATGCCCTGCACCGCGCGCTTGACCTTCTTGACGCTTGCACTCCGCCCCGCGCGCACGCTGTTCACGACTTCTTTGGTGACGGCGACGGTCCGCTCGTACGTGCGCTTCGCAACCTCTTTGGCCTTCTCCTCGTCTTCCAAATCGTCGTCTGCCTCGATGGGAGGTTCGACGACGATCCGCTCCACCCCTCCCTGCACCAGTTTCTGCTGCAACTCAGAGAGCTTGTTGGGCGATGACTCGCGGGCCGCAAAGGTGAGCAGGAGAGAAATGAACACTTGCCATTCCCGTGGCTGCACCGAGCCATCGACTCGAACCACCCCGATCCCGGACTGCCGGAGCGTCGTGAGCACGTGGCTGAACGACGCGAAGTTGTCGAGATCGAGCCGGAGGCGCGTCGCGTTGACAAAGATGAACTCTCCTGCGACTCGTACTTCCAGCTCCTCCTCGAGCTCGAGGAGCCGGTTCGCCGACGTGGTGACGTCGGCGAGCGCGCGCTGCACTTGCTCGTTTTCGACGGGATACAGCTTGAGACTGCGGAGTCCGGTGTAAATCTGCAGGAGGAAATCTCGCCCGCCTTGCCGCAGCGCACGCTCCGTGCTCTGGAGCGAGTCGGCGAGGGACGGCTGAGCCTCGTCGTGCAAGGGCACGCCGTCGGTCATGACGCACCCTCTTGCATCGCCCGGCTCACGGCATTGCGCACGAGTGGCTCCTTGTCATTGGCTGCGCGCTCCAGCACCTGCCTCGCCGCAGGCGTGCCGATCTTCCCGATGGCCATGGCCGCACACGCCCGGATCTCCGGATCCTCTTTGCGACGGAACACCCCACGAACCCCGAGCATCGGTTCCAACGTCTCCAGGCCCTTGGGACCCGACAACATACCGTACGTTTCGAAGAAGGCCGTCTTCTCCGTGAGATCTGCCTCTTTCAGCTTCCGTCCAGTCAGCGCGGACGTGATCTGCTTGAGCGCCTGACGATAGCCCTGCGCGCCGAACACGCGTGCCGTCTGGATACGCACTTCCCTGTCCGAGTCATCGAGAGCCTGTTCGAGCTGCTTCATCGCGCCGGGCGTCCCGATTGCCGCGAGGGCGTCCACTGCGCCACGTCGGACGGGCACGGTCGCCTGGTCCAGCAGCTTCCCAAGCGCCGGGACGAGCGGCGGCAGCTTGAGCGCCTTGCTCATCCCCACCGTTTCGATGAGCACGTCTTCATCACCGCTCTCCAACACCTTGACGAGCTCGTCGGGATACGCCTGTGCCAAGCGCTGGGCCGCCCCATAGAGAAGGGATCGCACCCGCTCGTTCGAGAGCTTCGGAATCCAAGACAGTACCGTCGACAGCGCCCGCGGCTGCAGTTCTCGAAAGAGCTCCGACAATTCCTCTTCGGTCGGGTGCACGGCGGCCTCGTCCAGGGCTTGGAGGAGCTGTCCCAGTGCTTGCTGCTCAGACAGCTTCACGGGCAACTGCTCGATCAGCTGCCGATGTTCTGGCAACAGTTCTCGGGCCCGCTCGAGGATGACGTGGTTGTCCTTGAGAATCAACGCGACGGAGTGAAAGTCTCCGACCGCCAACAAGTACGGGATGAAGTTCTCGATGATTGACAAGAGCTCTGCCCGCACGGTGCTGTACGTCTGCAGCTCCAATAGATCGAACAGCATGGCCAACACGTTGGCGCGGAGGTCTTGGCTGTACTCCCGCTCGATTTCGTTCTTGAGGTAGGCGATTTCGTCCTCGTCGAGGAAGTACATCGTCGCGTCGAAGTCATCGATGGACACGATTCCCGCCGGCGTCTCGGCGGGCGGTTCTTCCTCGACCTCTTGCCGAACCTGCTCCGGCTTTGCCTCCGGCACGTCTTCGGAGCGTTGAAGCTGCGGGACCTCGTCCATCCCCAGATCCACATGGTCATACCTAATGAACTGGAAGTCCTGGTCCCACAGCAGTGTCAACAGATCGTCAGGCGCTTCGGGATCGAGCGTCTTCCCCCGATGGATCGTCTGTAGGAAGCGGATGACTTCTTCATCCTCCGCACCGGGAAGAAGCGTGATCTGCCGGACCCCGTCCTTGTAGAGAACCCACCCCACACTTTCCGATTTCTCCGGTTGGGTGAGCACCGGCTTACCCTCCCAGTGAAGATCGGTCTCCTCGACCTCGAGTATCAGATCATCCGTGCACTCCCACACCGGCCCGAATGCGCGCTGGATGTTCTCGACGGCACGTTGATACACGGGGTTGTTGGGCAGGTACAGCTGGATCGCCCGCAAGCCCTTGACGAGGACTTGCAGCAGGTTCTCGACCTCAGCCAATCCTTCGAGTCGATCTTCCGTCGTGGGGGTCGTCACGCTCCGGTCCCAAACAATGACGAGCGGCGATGCCGCTCTGACCGTCGCCCGCGAGGCGTGCGTGGCACTTCCAGTCGCGGGAACTCAAGCACACTCAATCACTCGTGCATAGCCCACCCAATTACGGTAGCGACCCACTCTTCCGCAAGTAGGCAACTGCAAGTCCCATTTAGAGATTCGGGCCGATCCTGGGAGACGCGACTGAGGGGGCTACCCATCCCTGCGTCCAGTTTGCGCTTCGGGCTGTCTTCGGGTATATTCGTTTCGGCCTTTGTTCGGGAACCGAGGTGGTACGGTGCCGCTCACCCGCAGACAGAAGCAGATCCTGGATTACCTGCAGAGTTACATCGCCGATCACGGATACGCACCGTCGTTCGAGGAGATTGCCGAACACTTCACGTTTCGGTCACTGGCGACGGTGCATGAGCATCTCACCAATCTGGAACGCAAAGGTTACATCCAGCGAGGCCACAACGCGAACCGCCCGATCCAGGTGATCCCAGTTCCCGGGCAGGCTGCAGCGGTCGAGCTGCCACTGCTCGGCCAGGTCGCGGCGGGGGAGCCCATCGAGGCCGTCGTCACACCAGAGACCATTTCGGTGCCGCAGGACCTCATTCCGCGTCGCGGGGCGTGCTACGTCCTTCGGGTCCGGGGTGACTCCATGATCGACGAGCACATAGAGAGCGATGACTTCGTCGTCGTGCACTCCCGGGACAACGCTGACGACGGGCAGATGGTGGTTGCGCTCGTCGACGGCACCTCAGCAACCGTGAAACGGATTTACCGTGAACCGGGTGGCTGGATCCGCCTGCAGCCGGCAAACAGGGCCGTTCGGCCCATTCGGGTCCACGAAGACAACGTGCTGATCCAAGGAGTGGTAGTCGGCGTCATCCGGAAGTACTAACGCACCCCGCAAGTCATTGTCCTGCTTGCCGCTAGACATGCTTGCCTCTATCTTCCTCCGCGCATGTCGGCCGCCTCCTACTACGCCGTACTCCACTACAACGGACGCGATTTCGCCGGCTGGCAGCGGCAGGCGCGTGATCGGACCGCTCAGGGGGAGTTCGAAGCTGCGCTCGAGCGCTTGACGACGATCCCGGTGACGGTCCGCGCCGCAGGCCGGACCGATGCCGGCGTCCACGCCACGGGCCAAGTTGTGGACTTTTCGCTCTCCAAACATTGGGAGACCGGTGACCTGTTGCGAGCACTCCGAGCCACCACCCCAGCCGACATGTGGGTGGCCAAGGTAGGTGAGGCGCCCCCGGGCTTTCATGCTCGACGCGATGCGACCGCGCGGCGCTACCGTTACGTCATTGGCTGTGATCCCGCGGCGTGCTCACCGTTCCGGCACCCCTATGAGTGGGCGCTTGGCGAACAACTCGACCGGTCGGCGTTAGAGGACAGCGCCGCACAGCTTCTCCACGAGCACGATTTCCGTGCGTTCGCCGCCGTCGGGCAGGACAAGGCCCATTATCAGTGCCGCGTGGCGGTCGCCGAATGGCATGCCCGTGCCGCACACGAAGGTTTTATCTTTACCATCG
>JAOTWK010000543.1 GCA_029862935.1 Gemmatimonadota bacterium
CAGTCCCGCCTGACGGACGACACCGAGCACTCGTCCGTGGAAGTCGACGACGGGGACACTCGCGGCCTTGCTGCTCTCGAACAGCTCGATGACTTCGTCTCGGGGAGCGATCGCCTGAATGCTGACCACGCCCGGCTGCCGTAGATCTTCCAAGCGGTCTCCGGACTCTGCCGTGACTAGATCCTGGAGCGGGACGGCGCCAACGAGCACACCGTCGTCATCGATCAGAAAGACGTCGGAGATTCGCTTCTTCCCCAGTCGCCGCAGTCGCTTGATCGCGTCCCGGACGGTGGATGCAGGACGGAATGTGGTGGCTCGCGGATCCATGATGCCGCCGGCGCTATCGGAGGGGTATGCCATGAGCGCCGTCAGCTCCTCAGCGGTCTCCTGTGCGAGGTCAGCCATTAGCTGCGACCGGCGGTCCGGATCCAGCCGTGCCAAGACGCTCGCCGTCTTCACCGGATCGAGATCGGGAGCCAGGGCGCGGAACACCGCCGGTGCCAGCATGTCGAGGACATCGACGGCAGCGTCCGGTCGCAAACGATCGAACAGGAAGGCCGCGTCGGCCGCTGGGGATTGTTGGAGAAGCTCCGCGATGTCCTTAGCCTGCAGCGTCTCCGCCAGTGATGCGAATTCGTTCGGGTACAGCTCGGAGAAGCGTCGTGTGAGGGCGCGAGACAATTGGTCGACGCTAGCCATGGTCATCACCTCTCTCCGACCACTCGGGTGTCGGCGTAGGCCCTGGGGATTCTTTGGGGATTACCGGAAGAAACGTGGACAGCCCCATCCAGTAGAGCTCTCCCAGACCGAGCAACGTGTCAGCGAGGCTCCCGGGGCCTGCCATCGCCTCGAGTTGACGCAGCTGCCGGTAACGCACCATACCGAGCAGCACCCCAGTGTCGTCGCTCACCGGGAGCGTGTCGACTTCACGCCAGCCCGGATGGACGGCGGCCGTCGTCAGTCGAGTGGTGGCTGTAAGGCTGATGTGCGCCGATCGCATGATACTCGTTAGCGTGGCCTTGGAGCTCTCGCTCAACAGATCGCGAATGTGCAGGACGCCAACGAGGCGTTGCGTGCGATCTACGACATAGACATGATGATGAGCCGTCGCGTGATGTCGGCGCAGTTGGCGAAGTGCCTCTCCAACGGAAAGGTCCTGAGGCAGTGCCAACACACCGGGATCTGTGATGGAGCCGACAGTGTCCTCTCGATACGACAGCAGTCGGCGTAACCTGTCCGTCGTGTCGGCAGGCAGAGTCGACAACAACGTGTCTTGCTGCGCGGGCGTCATCCGACGCAACAGGGCAACTGCAACCCGAGGAGGGAGCGCCGTGAGCGCGGCTGCACCGCGCGCCGGGCTCATGGCGGCGAGGCAGTCCGCCCCCATCGCCGGGCTCATTCGTTCGATGACCCCTGCGGCGCTGTCTGCCGGCAGTTGTTCGAAGAACGCCGCTGATTCGGACGCCGCATACTGCTCGATCAGGCGCGCCGCGTCCTCAGGATGTGTCTCGGCGAAGCCGCGGGCGCATACGGTCTGGGCGCGCACGGGATCACACACCAGTGAGGAGCAGCGATGGCTCCTCACTGAACCGTCGGGCCGGTATGAGCATGCGACCATCGCGCGTCGCCAGCAGCACGGCCGTGGGTGTGGTTTGAATGATCTCCCCTTCGATCTCGCCGATCCGGATCGTCTGGCCGACACGATAGGTCTGGGCGACGTAATGGGACGCGATGATGTTGCCGACGGTGGCGCGCGCGCCCATGCCAAACGCGAGTCCGGCGCTGCCGAATGTGGCCGCTGTCACGACTGTCAGGAGAATCACGAGCAGCTGCGCGTCGATGCCAATCTGTTCCAAGGCCACGACCACGGACACCACGATCACGAGCATTTGCGCTGCGCGTCCAACACGCTCGGCGTTGAGCACACCTGCTGACCGCGCGCCTGCCGTCGCACCTCGGCGAACGAGCCGAGCGACGATGAGCCCGACCAGGACGATCACGATCGCCGCGAGCACGTTGGGCAGGTAGTACGCCACTTGGTTCAACACGTCGGTGACCACCGTGAAGCCGAGGAACTCGATCGCTGCCGATATGAAGAACAGCCACGTTACCCAAAACACGAACGCCGCAACGATCTTGGGGATCGACGAGCGAACACCCGAGTCGTCGACAGCGTTTTTGAACTCGGCGCTGCGTCTGGCACGCTCGACGACGCGTGTGAGCAGCCGACCCGTCAGGAACCGCAGAACCAGCGCGAGCAGCCAACCGGTGAGCACGAGCGCGGCAGCGGCGAGCAGTTGAGGCAGAAATTCCTGCAACAGGGCGGTGACATCGGATAGCCATGCGGTGTTGGACATCGGACGCTCCTTATCGTGCCGGCTGCGCGATGATTGTGACGGGTAGTGCTTTCTATGTCAGCCGGTAATGAAGACTGGGAGAAGATGATACAAGATACGCTGGCGCGGTCCGGTGAAGGAGTCGCTGCCGTCCCTACTTTCTCTCGAAGGTCGCCCTCCATCCGAAGGGAGCGGCGACGTGGCTGGACACCACCTGAAGCCCCCAGCGATACTTGACGAGCGCAGAAGGCGCCACCGCCGAGCGGCGGTCGCGGTCAGCGTCGGCCGAAGCGGCGGCTCGTCGCCGGACGATCTGTGCTGGCAGCTCACTGCTGAAGGAGTCTGGAGATGGGCCGAACCGACCGCGGTCCCGAACGCATGTCTGACAAATCGATCATTCTCAACGTCCCACGGTTCGAGCAGCCGGACGACGTCACCTGCGGCCCGAC
>JAOTWK010000544.1 GCA_029862935.1 Gemmatimonadota bacterium
GGCGACGAGAGGCCTCTCCCGCCGTCTCAACAGCTGCGGCACATCCAAGGTCCTGCGGATGTACGCAGGCTCCCGCCAGAGGCGCTGCAACCGCTGGCGGACGAGGTGCGCGCTCGGTTGATCGATGTGGTATCGAAAACCGGCGGGCACATCGGGGCTGGGCTCGGTGTGGTCGAGCTGACGGTGTCGCTCGCTCATTGCTTCGAGTCGCCCACCGACAAGATCCTGTGGGACGTGGGTCACCAGGGCTACCCCTGGAAGGTGCTCACCGGCCGCGACAACCGGCTCCCGACGTTGCGACAGAAGAATGGCCTCTCGGGGTTTCTCCGCCGGACGGAGAGCGAGCACGACATCTTCGGCGCGGGCCACGCGGGTACGGCGATCTCCGCCGCGTTCGGGGTGGCCACCGCCCGCGACTTGCGGGGCGACGACTATCACGTCGTCGCCGTGGTGGGCGACGGTGCGATGACGTGCGGACTGTCGTACGAGGCGATGAACAACGCCGGCCACTCGGGTCGCGACGTGATCCTGGTGCTCAACGACAACGGCATGTCGATCGCGCCCAATGTTGGGGCCATCAACAAGTACCTCGGCTCGGCGATCGCGAGCCCGTTCACGAACCGGGTGCGCGACCACGTCAAGCACTTGATCGAGCGGGCATCGCACTTCGTGGGCGGGAAGTCGATGGTGGATTTCGCGCGGACGGTCGAGGAGAGCATCAAGAACCTGTGGTCGCCGGGCATGCTGTTCGAGGAGTTGGGATTTCGGTACTTCGGTCCTATCGATGGGCATAACATCGAGGCGATGAACCGCACGTTCCAGTTCGTCAAGACGCTGTCCGGTCCGCGCGTGGTGCACGTCGTGACCGAGAAGGGTCGAGGGTTCCCGCTCAAGGAGCCGCATCCGGAGAAGTTCCATGCCCGGAACCCCTACGATCCCGAAACGGGCGTGCTGCGCTCGACACCTGCCACGGCAGCATCGTGGACCAAGGTTTTTGGGACCGCCGTCGCCGACCTGGCGGCCGAACATCCCAACATGGTCGTCATCACCGCGGCGATGCCGTCGGGGACCGGCACGGATCAGTTTCAGAAGCGATGGCCCGATCGGTTTTTCGACGTGGGAATTGCGGAGGGGCATGCCACGACTTTTGCTGCGGGCATGGCGACACAAGGGCTGCGGCCCGTGGTGGCGATCTACTCCACGTTTCTGCAACGTGCGTACGACAACATCATCCACGATGTCGCGATTCAGAACCTCCCGGTGATCTTTTGCATGGACCGCGCGGGCATGGTGGGCGCAGACGGCCAAACGCACATGGGCCTCTACGACATTGCGTACATGCTGGCGCTGCCCAATATGACCGTTACGGCACCCAAGGATGGGGCCGAGCTGGTGGGACTCCTGCGGTGCGCCCTGGCGCACGCCGGCCCGTTCTGCACGCGATATCCGCGCGATGCCGTGCCGGGCGAGGTTCCGGTCGCAGCAGAGATCCCGGCCGTGCCGTACGGCTCGTGGGAAGTCCTACGGCAGGGGCACGATGCGGCGATTCTCGCGGCGGGCGTCATGTGTCAGCCGGCAATCGAAGCGGCGGAACTGCTCGCGGGCGATGGACTAGATGTGACGGTCGTCAACTGTCGCTTTCTCAAGCCGGCGGACCGCGCGGTGCTTCAATCGATCGTGGGTGAGCACCGGTTTGTGCTCACCGCAGAGGACGGGACGGCCGTCAACGGATTCGGTGCGCACGTGGCGGCGTTGGTCGAGGAGATGGCTCCGGAGGTTCGCGTGGTGATCGCCGGAGCGGCGGACCGTACGTACGAGCACGCCTCGCGGTCGGACCAGCTGGCCGAGGTGGGTCTCGACGCGGCAGGCCTTGCGGAACGTGTCCGTGCCTGGATGGCCAAGGAGAGCGTGACGGCAGGATGAGAATCGGGGTCGTCGGCAACCAGCGGTATCGCGAGCTGACCGGGGTGCTGGGGCGCCTCGGAGACTATGCCACGCAGCACGGTCACACGCTGGTCTCGGAGCCGGACCTCGAGCAGCATTGGCACAGCCCGGTCGAGCGGTGGGGCACCACAGACCCGGCCCTCGACCTCCTGCTCAGCTGTGGCGGAGACGGCACGCTCCTGCGCGCGGTCCGCCACCTTCTGGGACGCGAAGTGCCCATCCTGGGCATCAATCTCGGGCAGATCGGGTTCCTCACCTCCGTGGTGCCAGGCGATTTCGAGGGGGCGATCGACGCGTTTGGCCGTGGGGAGCACCGGATCGAACGGCGCTTCACGATTCAGGGTGCGATCGTCTCGTCGGCCGGCATTCCTCGCCCGGGGGAGCATGCGGTCAACGACATCGTGATCCACAAGGCGGAGGCGGTCCGGATCATCCGAGTGCGCGTGTCCGTAGATGGGGAAGAGGTGGGCCAGTTCACCGCCGACGGCATGATCGTCGCGACGCCGACCGGCTCGACGGCCTACTCGCTGAGCGCGGGTGGCCCCGTGCTGCTCCCGGATGTCGAAGCGATGGTTGTGACGGCCATCTCACCCCATACGCTGCGGGTTCGCCCCATCGTCGTTCCCGGATCGGCCCAGGTGACGCTGGAGGTGGGTGGGCGGGGGCGCGACGGTGCCCTCGTGTCCCTCGACGGCCAGCTCGTGGGCCCGATCGAAAAGGGAGACCGCGTGGAGGTGCGCCGGGGCGACTTCTCGGTACTTCTGGTACGGCTTGGCGAAGAAGGGTTCTTCTCGAGGATGCAGAGGAAGCTAGAATGGGGCGACCTCAGCGATCGGGA
>JAOTWK010000546.1 GCA_029862935.1 Gemmatimonadota bacterium
AGGGACGCCGGCTATCGGCGCATCAAGCTCAAGATCGCTCCGGGTCGCGACATCTCCTTCGTATCCGCCGTCCGGGAGGCGCTCGGCGAATCCGTTCCCCTCAGTGTGGACGCGAACGCCGCCTACACGCCAATTGATGTCGACCGCCTGAAGGCGCTGGACGGACTCGACCTCACGATGCTCGAGCAACCGTTCGACGGCGACGATCTGGTGCAGCACGCAGCGTTGCAGCGAGTGCTTCGCACTCCGATCTGTCTGGACGAGTCTGTCACGTCGACGGCGCGGTTCGAGGCCATGGTCACACTCGATGCCGGACGCATCGTGAACCTAAAGCCCGGGAGAGTGGGTGGGCTGACAGAGGCGCGGACAATTCACGATCACGCCGGGAGGCACCGAATCCCCGTCTGGTGCGGCGGCATGCTCGAAACCGGCGTGGGGCGGGCGCACAACGTCGCCCTCGCCTCCCTAGCCCAGTTCGAGTTGCCCGGCGACCTGAGCCCGAGCGCGCGATACTGGGTCCGGGACATCGTGACACCCCCGTGGACCATGGAGGATGGCACCCTTCGTGTGCCCAGGGAGCGCAGCGGGATCGGAGTGGACATCGACTACGACTACGTCGACGATCTGACGACCCGCGCCGAGACGATCGGAGGCTGACCTGTGGGAGTGGACCGACCCTGCCCCACCGTGAGTGATGCGCTGTTCGAGCACATCGTCGGGCTGCGCCGCCGGATGCATCGGTTTCCCGAACGCAGCTGGGAGGAGCATCGGACCGCCGGGCTGGTGCGCGAGGCGCTGGCCGATCTGGGTATCAAGACCCGTGTGGTGGCGGGAACGGGACTCGTAGCCGATCTCCCCGGCCCAGGCGGCGTGCCGATCGTCGCGCTCCGGGCCGATCTGGATGCCCTCCCCGTGCAGGAAGAGACCGGACTCCCGTATGCCTCGGACCGACCCGGCATGATGCACGCCTGCGGCCATGACGGTCACACGAGCGCCCTCGTGGGGGCCGCGGCACTGCTCGCCCGGGAGGCCGCGCTGCCGGCGCCGGTCAGGCTCGTGTTTCAGCCGGCAGAGGAAATTGGCGAAGGGGCGGCGGCCCTGATTGCGGCTGGCGCGCTGGACGGCGTCGCGTTCGTCTTCGCCGGCCACGTGGACGTGGGATTCCCCACCGGAACGATCGTAGTGGCAGACGGGACCGTCAACGCGTCGACGGACGAATTTACAATCGAGATCAGCGGCCCTGGTGGGCACGCCGCTCGACCGCACGAGAGCATCGACACGATTATCGTGGCGAGTCACATCGTATCGTCACTGCAAACCGTGGTGTCGCGCCGGGTGCCGCCAGACCGGAGCGCCGTGATCACGATCGGCCGTTTCCATGCCGGCACGGCGGTCAACGTCCTGGCGTCGTCGGCCGTTCTCGAGGGAACGCTCCGAGCCCGAGACGCGGAGACGAGAGCATTACTGCGTGCGGCGGTGCGCGAGGTAGCCACGGCAACGGCTGCTGCCCACGGGGCGGCTGCGACCGTTGCGTTGCACGATGGTACCCCGCCGGTGATCAACCACCCCGCCGCGACAACGCTCGCCCGCGCGGCCGCGGTGCACGTCGTCGGCGCGGAGCATGTGGTGAACACCCCGCTGGCCAACATGGGCGGAGAGGACTTCGGATTCTACGGGGAGCGCGCGCCCGCAGCCTTCGTGCGATTCGGTGCCCGCCCACTCGGCACCGCATTCGCCCCGGCCCACTCCGGCAGATTCGAGTTTGACGAGCAGGTGCTAGCTGTGGCTGCGGCGTTCCTGCACCGCGTTGCCCTCGCGGCCGGTCACACCCTCCGGACGGGAAGCGCCGGCGATGTCACGAAGGATGCCTAGGCCACCGGGCAGCTCTGGCATCTCAGCTCGGTCGGTGGTCGTTGCTTGCAGCTCGGTTGTCCGACCGCCGATGCTGCGACAGTTCCGCCGTTCGATGACGGAGGCGCACCACCCAAACAACCAGACCCGCCGAGCCGGCGATGACGCTGCCACCCACGAGCCAATAGATCCCGCGCTCCGGTGCCGACACGCGCGCTCCGACAATTGCGCCGATCCACCCACCCAAGAAAGAAGCTGCCCACACCACAGCGGGTGTGAGCAGCCAGCCGACGATCCGGATCAGTCGGCCAGAACCCACGGCGTCACGTGCGGAAAAGGATCGAGGCGAGCGCTACGTGCACGACGAGCGCCACGGCAAACGCCAACGCCATAGTCGCGGCAGTGAACGGCACGACGCCCGCAAGAACAGCCACCGCCAAGATCACCAGAGCCAGGGCCGCACTGAGCCCGGCAGTGGACACCACACCCGTGGCACCCTTGGCGCGTCCGACGATCGCCGCGACCCAGGAGCCAAGCCACGCCAGGACGGCCGCTCCCATCCACCACACGGGGATGTACCAGAAGCCGCTTCCTCCGCCGATCGCGTCCCAGCGCCAGTGGTAGAGCTTGAGCGGGCGGAGCACCGCCGCATCGGCCACCGTGAAGACCAGGGCGCCGAGCAACCCGACGAGGGCCGCCCATGCAATGCTATCGACGGACTGGGGCCGGACCCTGGCGGCGGGGAGATAGCTCGCGGCAGCGGCGCCGACAAGGACGATAGCCATTTGCACAATGGTCTCAACGGCGCCGGACAAGACCCGGGAGGACAAGGAGAACGTCGCGACTCCAATGGCGGTCAGCACCCCAAGGAGGATACCGCTCCCCACGATGGTGCGAACGTCGGTGCGCTCGCGAATC
>JAOTWK010000545.1 GCA_029862935.1 Gemmatimonadota bacterium
TGATCGCCGCCCACCTGCTGAAGGAGAGCGCCAAAGGAACGTGGGAGTAGTGCCGACTGACGGACCCTCCTCCCCGTGAAACTCAACCTCGCCATCGCGCTGGGCCTGGTAGCCGGACTGAGCCTCGGACTGCTCGCTGCCATCACAGAAGCTCCCGCCCTCCTGGCCCTGACGCGCGGCGTTGCGCCGGTCGGCGATGCGTTCGTCAACGTGCTCAAGATGGTGGTCATCCCGCTCGTGACTTCCGTGGTGTTTGTCGGCGTCTGTCGACTCGGGAACCTCCGAAAGCTCGGTCGCATGGGAGCGCTGACCCTCGGGTTCTTCGCCACCACCACGGTGGTCAGCGTGCTGCTGGGAATGGGCGTCATGAGTGCTCTACTGCCGTACGCGAGCCAAGCGGCGACCCAAGTCGTCGGAGCAGCAGCGTCCGAAGCACCCGTCCTCCCGGGCCCGATCGAGTTCCTGCTCGAGCTCATACCGAGCAATCCGTTCCAAGCCGCCGTCGACGGTGCGCTGCTCCCGCTCATTCTGTTCACGGTCCTCGTCGCGGCGGCGGCCGGCACCCTGCCGCCATCCGAGCGGGACCAGCTCGTGGGCCTGGGTGAGGCGCTCGCCGCGGCGCTGATCAAGCTGGTCGACTGGATCTTGTTGATTGCCCCTCTGGGCGTCTTCGCCCTCGCCGCACCCGTCACCGCCCGTGCCGGATGGGCAATACTCCAAACGCTGGCCATCTTCGTGGTCGCCGTCTTGATTGGCGAAATCTTGTTCATCGCAGCGGTCTACCTGCCCGTGGTCCGATTCCTCGGCCGGATGTCAGTGCGACGCTTCCTGCGTGGATGTGTCACACCGCAGGTCATCGCGGCGAGCACCACCAGTTCGCCAGCAACCGTCCCGGCGATGTTGGAGGCTGCGGAGGACGAGTTCGCCATCGCCCTACCGGTGGCCGGGTTCGTCATCTCGCTGGGCGCCGCACTGGGCCGGGCTGGCGCGGCACTCTTCCAGGGTGCTGGCGTGGTGTTTTTGGCCTGGCTCTACGGCGTGCCACTTCCACTCGCGGGCATAAGCGGCGCCCTGCTCGCAACGTTCATCGTGTCGTTTACGGTCCCCAGCATACCGGGCGGTAGTGTCCTCAGCCTCGCGCCAGCGCTGGGCACGATCGGCATTCCCCTGGACGGCATGGCGGTGCTCCTTGGCGTCGACCGTATTCCCGACATGGCCCGGACCGCTACCAACGTGACGGGGACGCTCACGGCAGCGGTGTTGGTGAATCGGATTGAAGGAGACCGGGCACCGGAATCAGATTTCACTGGTTCACGCGCCCGCGCTTCGAGCGGCCAGCCGTAATGCAGGGCGAACACGTGACGTCGCGCCTGCCCTTGGCCATTGGCATCGGGCTCGTCGGCGGACTGGTGACAGGCCTCGTCGCCGCGGTCACCGGTGTTCCTGCGCTCATCGCGATTGCCGAAGGTGTGGAACCGGTGGGCACGGCGTTCGTCAACCTGTTGAAGATGGTGGTCATCCCGCTGGTCGTCGGGGTGATCTTCGTGGGCGTCTGCTCGCTGGGTGATCTGCGCAAGCTCGGTCGGCTGGGAGGTGCCACGGTCGGCCTCGTCGCCGGCACGAGTGCGATTGGTGTCCTGCTCGGCATGGGGGTGATGCGTGCTCTTCTTCCCCTGGCCTCCGAGACGGCAGCCCAGGCCATGGGAGCCGGCACGACCCCCGCACCGGAACTCCCCGGCCTCGTGGAGTTTCTTCTGGACCTGATCCCTGAGAACCCGTTCGCGGCGGCGGTCGACGGAGCGCTCCTCCCACTCATCGTGTTCACCGTGCTCGTGGCCGGTGCGACGGGCGCCCTGCCACCCGCCGAGCGTGACCGGCTGGCCGGCGTGGCACAAGCGGTCGTCGCAGCCCTAGTGAAACTGGTCGACTGGATACTGTATCTCGCGCCGATAGGGGTCTTTGCGCTCGCTGCGCCCGTCACCGCGCGAGCCGGCTGGGGGATGCTCCAGACACTTGCAGCCTTCGTGCTCGCCGTCCTGCTCGGGCTCGTCCTGCTCGTGGCCCTGGTCTACGTGCCGCTCGTGCGCCTCTTAGGGAGGATGTCCTTGGGCCGGTTCGTTGCCGGCGCTACCGGTCCCTTTCTCATCGCGGCAGGCTCGGCCAGTTCGGCGGCAACACTTCCCGCGATGCTCGAGGCGGCGGAGCATCGACTGAAACTGTCTCCATCAGTCACGAGTTTCGTGGTGCCGCTGGGCAGCGCCATCGGACGCAGCGGTACTGCGCTGTTCCAAGGCGCGAGCGTGGTGTTCCTTGCGTGGCTCTTCGGCGTGCCGATCGAGGCGTCAGGTGTGGGCGGTATCGTTCTCGCCACGTTCATCGTTTCCTTCACCGTAGCCGGTATCCCGGCCGGTGGCGTTGTGAGCCTCGCCCCCGCGTTGGGATCGGTGGGCGTGCCGCTTGACGGCTTGGCCATCCTCCTCGGCATCGACCGCATTCCCGACATGGCGCGGACCGCGGTCAATGTCCTCGGAGTTCTCGCCGTGGGGGTTGCCCTCGACCGGCGCCCGCCACCTGAGTCCTGACGGCTGCCCATGCTACCACGCCTTGCAGCCGACGTGCTGGTCCTCGCACACCTTGCGTTCGTCCTTTTTGTGATCACGGGTGGCTTTCTGGCGTGGCGGTGGCGTCGTCTGGCGTGGGTGCACATCCCCTGTGCAGCGTGGGGCGCGGTGGTGGAGTTCATGGGATTCATCTGTCCTCTCACACCCT
>JAOTWK010000547.1 GCA_029862935.1 Gemmatimonadota bacterium
GCAGTTCGACGGCATCGACCACGCCACGTTGTTCGTGGCTGACAACCTGCTGCGCGCCCCGATTCTGGCCAGCGAGCTGCTGCAACCGAGGACCATCGAGATCTCGGTATTCACCCCGGCACCGGGCGGCGGCACGTCCGCAGCGCTGTCGTTCACCATTGAACCCGCGCTTCCGCCGGGCACCACGCTGGAGCTACTGGCGCTCGGTGGCACGCCCCACGGTGTCGCTGTGGCACCCGACGGCACGATCTGCGTCTCCCAGATCGCGATTGATGCCATTACCTGCGGCACCGTGACGCCGACCGGCCAGGCGTGGGCGCGCACGATCACGGTCGGCAACGTGCCCGCCCACGTGGCGCTCAACCCCGCGGGCACCCGCGCGTACACGGCCAACCAGTTCTCTTCGAGCGTGTCCGTGGTCGACGTCGCGGCCGGCACCGTCACGGCGACGATCCCGCTCAGCGACGGCGGGTTCAACCTGCTTGTCTCGCCCAACGGCTCCCGACTCTACGTGACCACCGCGTCGGGGACGCTCCACGTGATCGACACCGGCACCAACCAGGTACTGACCACGCTCGCTGTGGGGCCGGCTGCCAACGGCCTTGCGTTCGATTCGACGGCTGGGGTGCTGTACGTGAGTGCGCGGGACGCGAACACCGTCACCGCCATCGACGCGGCCGCCGACACGGTGACGCGGGTCTACAGTGTGAGCGGCATGCCGCAGCGGCTCGCCTTGGCACCCGCGGGTGGGACGCTGTACGTGGCCAACGAGGTGGCGGGGCTCGACGAACTGAATCTGGTGTCAGGGTCCCGGCTCTCGCTGGTGGCGGTCCCGCCAGGGGCGGTCGGGCTGGCGATCAGTCCGGACGGCGCGCTGCTCTTCGTGACGAACCCGCCAGGAGGCCTGCTGTACGCGGTAGACGCGGCGTCACGGAGCCGTCTGTATCAAGTTCCGATGGGCCGACCGCGGAACGTGGCCTTCACCCGCGACGGCACTACGGCGATCGTCACCGACGAGACTGGGTTGGTAGCGTTCATTCGCTGAGCAGGTCCGCACGATAAGGAGTGGCTCGCGCTTCCACCCGGCGCGCGGAAATTTTGAACCGGTCGGTCTTGCCGCGTTCTTAGCTCGCGGCCGCGATGACGCTCTCACGTCGCGCCGCCTCCCACCCCACTATCGCCTTCTTCCGCGCCGTTCCCCAGCGGTAGCTGCCGAACGCGCCGGAGCCGCGGATCACGCGGTGACACGGGATGAGATAGGCCACCGGGTTCTGTCCCACGGCCGCACCCACGGCGCGTTGCGCCGTCGGCCTGCCGATATGAGTGGCCACATCACCGTACGACACGAGCATACCGGATGGAATGCGAAGCAGCGCTTCCCACACCTTGATCTGGAAGTTGGTGCCGCGGAGCTCGAGCGACACGGAACGGTCTGATTGATCTGCATCGAAGATCGCGTGAGCTGTCGTGCCGGTCGCCGATTGATCGGCCACCAGATCGGCCTCGGCCCAGTGCGTCGCCAAGCCATCGAGTGCCGACTCGCGTGCGTCGTCGTCCACGAACGCGAGCGCGCACACGCCGCGTGGAGTGAGCCCCAAGAAACACGTGCCGAACGGCGAGTCGTGAAATCCGTACCGGATCGTGACGTCCTTCCCGAGTTCCTTGAATTCTCCCGGCGTCACCGCATCCACGGAGACGAAGAGATCATGGAGCCGGCCCGCACTCGACAGTCCTGAATCGAAGGTTGCCTCGAGTACGCTCTTTCCGTCGGCGAGCGCGGACTTGGCGCGCTCGATGGTGAGGAACTGCAAGAATCGTTTGGGAGACACACCGGCCCAGCGCTTGAACAGGCGCTGAAAGTGATGCGGGCTCAGATCCACCGCGGCTGCCACTTCGTCCAACGAAGGTTGGCGTCGGTAATGCGCTTCGAGAAATTGGATGGCGCGTTCTATGCGGTCGGCGTCGCGGTCCTGCATCGAGTTGTCTCCGTAGCAGTGCTACGCGGGAAGGTCGACTGTGCGACCTCGATCGGCAACCCGATTCTTGCGACGACTAGCGGGGCCCGCTGCTGCGGATGGGGGGAAGGCCGAACACGTCAAGCTCGAGCGCAAACAGGCTCAGCGCATCGACGGAGATCGGTCCGTAGCGGGCGAGCCAATGCAGGTGCGGGCCGGTCACTCGTCCCGTCGCGCCGACCTTACCGATGATCTGGCCTTGCGTCACCGTGTCGCCCTGAGACACGAGGATCTCCGACAGATGGAGATACGCCGTGACCAGACCGCGGCCGTGATCGAGGTAGACGAGGTTGCCGCCGTAATAGGTGTCGTCCGTGAGGGCCACGACTGCTCGGTTGGGTGCGTAGACCGGCGTGCCCGTGTCGCCATCCAGGTCCACGCCGTAGTGCCGGCTTTGGACCTCGCCGTTGAACTCCCGCTGCTTGCCGTAGGGACTCGTCACACGTCCAGCCACCGGGGTGACCCACGCCCCGCTCCACAGGCGCGGGGTGCCGTGGGTGCGTCGGGTCACCGCACGGGAGCGCTCGCGTTCCGCGGCGATGCGGACTCGAAGTGCGGAGTCGGGGGCCGCGGTGTATCGCGGCGCGACCTGTAACCGCTCGACAGCAAAGTCGGCGGGGGTGACCGGGATACGCGCGAACGGTTCTTCCGTGGCCCCGTTGCCGTGCCGGATCTCGAGCGTCAGGGGAATCGTCTCTTTCGCTCTCACCGGGATGGCACCGACGGCGTGAAATGAGCCATCGGCCATGC
>JAOTWK010000548.1 GCA_029862935.1 Gemmatimonadota bacterium
TGTCAGTTGTTGACGAACACCACTGTGAACCGTACTGGGGAGCCCGCGACGGTATCTCCCACGGCCGTCACCGAGATGGCGTCGATCGCCGCGCTATCGGGCTGCGCAACGCCACTATGCCGGCGCACGACCACGCTGGCTTCGCCGTTCACGCCCGTCGTCACGTCGACGACGTGCGGGTCGGTTCCCGGGACGGTGTCCGCCTGCGTAATGAAGAACCCGTCGGCAGCAGCGCTCCCCGGCGCAGGGTCCACGGTGAGAAACTGCACCAGTTTCCCCGCAAGCGCGAGCGTGTCGCCAGGCGAGCTCGTGAGGTCCCACACGGTGACCGTGAGCGGAAGAGATGCTACGGTCCCCGTGTCGACTGTGAGACGCGGCGCCCCGGTCGCCCCGATCGAGTCCGCGGACGCGAGCACGGACACCATGATCGGCCCGGAGACGAGGGTCTCGACTCTCGCCTGGACCCGTCCCGACCCCGGCGACAGCGCCGTGACGAGTCCGGTCGTTTCCTCGATGGTGAAGCCGACCTGGCCCGTGTCTACCACGATCCACGTAATCATGGCGTCGGGGACCGTGTCCCCGGCTGCGTCGATCGCCCGTGCCCGCAGGGTCACGGTGTCGCCTTCCTCGAGCACCGGCGCGGTGAGGCCCACGACCTCGATGGCGACCACGCGATCGAAATCACCGAGGATCTGGCTGCACGCGAGGGTGCCGGCGATGACGATCAGCCAGCGCTTCAGGGCTGTCCGCCCGGATCGAGTTCCGCCAGGGCACGCTCCGCGTGGTCGATCCAGCGTTCGGCATCCGGACCGTGCGGAGGACGGCTCAGGAACGTCCGTAGGTGCTTGACCGCGCTGTCGGTCTCGCCCCGTTTGATGAGGAGGAACGCGAGGCCATAGTGCGCACCGGCAAGCTCGGGATCGAACTCCAGCGCGCGGCGATAGTGACGGATTGCTTCATCGTAGCGATTCGTCTTCGTGAACGCGATTGCCATGTTCTGCAACACGCGGGGATCCGCCGGATGGTCGCGCAGCGCCAAACGATACGACGTGATCGCCGCGTCGTAGTCTCCCTGCCGCTCCAAGGCAAGCGCCTCGTTGAGGTAGTCCAGCCGTAGCGGGGAGACCGCCGAGGGGGGGCGGCGACCGAAGAGACGTTTCCAGAAGCTCATTCGGCGGGAAGATAACGCTGGGACGGCGAGTCGCCTAGCGTCCGCGTGACGGTCGCCGCGTCCGGTTGTCACGCCTCGGGCAAAGGGGTACTATGCGAATCCGATGCCCTTCATATCGCTCGACAACGACCCGCGCGAGGTCCTGGAAGTCGATTGGACGCTGTTCGGCGAGTTGTGCCGTGGACTCGCCCTCAGAATCGCGCGAGACTATGACCCGGAACTCGTGGTGGGGATTGCCAAGGCGGGTGTCATGCCGGGCGCGGTCGTCGCCTCCATGCTGGGTTGTGACTTTGCGGCCATGACGATCACGCGGCGGCAGTCATCGCGACGTCCAACCATGCTGGTCGGTCCGCCGCCTTCGGTGACGGGCCATCGCGTCCTCATCGTCGACGAGACCTGTGACTCAGGGGACACCTTGAAGGTAGCGCTCGCCGCCGTACGCAAGTTGAGGCCGGACGAGGTGCGCACCGCGGTGTCGATCAAGACCGGTCCCTACAATCCGGACTTCCACGCGTTGGCGACGGAGAGCTTCATCATCTTGCCGTGGGATCGCGAGGTCGTGCTGGACGGGGAGCTCACGGTGCGGCCCGAATACGCCGAAAGGCTCGCGGAGCTGGAGGAATTGGACGACGACTGAGTCGGCGCCGTTTCACCCGCCCAACGCGTCGCGGTAGTCCCGCTCCTCGGTCAGCGCATCGTACACGGCCGACAACGTGTCGGGCGACCCGGCGAGAAACTCACAATGCGCGTCTCCCTGACCGCGACACTCCATTTCCATCACGGCCATGGCCTTGCCACCGGCGAGCGCAGTGAGAAAGCTGGCGAGCAGGCCCGTGGAGAAGTAGCAGGATGGCCCGTGGAGGTTGGCCGCCGGGTCCGCTTCAGCCCAATCCGTCGAGACGACCGTCAGGCCCTTGGCCCCCACGCGCTCGACCGTGACGGAGCCCCACCCAAGCTGCGTGAGGAACTCCGATAACACGTCGTTCAGTCGCGTCGTGTCCAGATCGCCGGGGTCGGTCATCCCGGTCTCCGTCTCGACCCACTTACCGAAGCTCCGATAGACTTCTTCCCCCGCTGCGTATCCCGCCTCTTGCAGTCGGGTTGCCCCGGCGTCGTCACCCAGATCCTGCATCAGCGCGTCTCGCATGGCACGCAGTGCGTTCGATCCGATCCCGAGGACGCCGTGCTGTCGAACTGAAGAAGCCATAGAAGCACAAGAGTGGTTGAAGTCGTGGCAACTTAGGCCGGGCAGGGGAGCGCGCGCAAGGTGGGGCGCCCTCGCGTACGCTCTCGACGCCGTTCGGCTGCCGCGCTACAATCCAGGAGACGGAGACGCGAGAGCGGCGCTCAGACGATGCGTCGTCCGCAGCGTTGACGATATCGAACGCCCCAGGCAATCTGTCGATTGCGAAACGGCTACGCGGGAGTGACCATGGCGCGGGACAAGCGGGATAAGGATCTGGATTTGGTCGACGATGACGAGGAACTGGAAGACGAGGACGACCTAGAAGAGATCTACGAGGTCGAGAGTGCCAGTGGCATCGCGGGGTTCATTGGCGGGTTGCTACTGGGCGCCCTGCTCGGCG
>JAOTWK010000549.1 GCA_029862935.1 Gemmatimonadota bacterium
ACCGGCGCACCAACGATACACCATCCCCAGTCCGGTGGCCCTCGACCCCAGCGCCGTAAGTCGTTGTATTTCATCCGTTTAACGCCGATCCCCTACAGAAACGGTTGGCTGAGCCGCTGACGGCACACGCCCCACCTTCCGTCTTTCCGCTCCCCTGCTCTAGATTAGGTAGCCTCGTCGGCGGAAGCAGCGGTGTGTGGGAGGTGACGGGAAACCTGACGCGCGCGATCGCACGGCGTCCCGCCAAGAGACCCTCTACCGCGCAGACGGTCGGGAGGGTGGGCAGCTCTGTCGACGCTCCACCCGTGATCCGTCCGAACTCCTCGACATGTTCGTCGACGATGAGGCCCTGAAGCTGGCGCGGGCACGTCGGGTGCCATGGGCGCACCCACATGCCACCCGGTTATACCGTCTTCTTCGGCATGGAGTGACCATGGAACAGCCTCGTCGCAATCATTCGAGATCCGAGGAATGGCAGCACAAGCTCCTCCTGTGGGTCTCCGGCCTGCTGCTCTTCGAGACGCTCACGGGCCTTTCTATTCTCTTGCTCCCGTTTTCGGTCTCGAACCAGGTCATGGTGCTGCTCCATACCGCGGTCGGGCTCGTGTTCCTCGTTCCGTTCGCATGGTATCAGATTCGTCACTGGATCATCTATCGACCGATACGGATGTCGCACGTGAAGCTCACCGGCTATTTCGCCATGGTGGCAACCGCCGTCGCCATCATCTCTGGCCTGGTGCTCACCGTTCAGGCATTGTGGGCAACCCGCATCGGCTACGCGTGGGACGTGATCCATATCGTCGCCACGGTTGCCTTGATCGTGTCTGTCCTTCCCCACCTCCTCGTCCTCGTGAATCGGGAGATGCGAGCCGCGCATGCGGCCGACGGCGATTCTGCGCTTCCAGCCACAAAGCACTTTGGCCTGGGCTCGCTGCTCATTGCGGCAACGCTCTTCGTGGCTGTTGCCCTGGTCGCGTACTGGTATGAGCCACCGAGGATGGTGAACGAGTTCCCAGACGACTACAGCTATCTCTATGGCGCCGACCGGCCGTTCGCGCCCAGTCTCGCGCGCACCAAAACAGCCATGGCGTTCGATGCACGGTCCATGAGCGGTTCGGAATCCTGTGGAACCGCACGATGTCACGAGCAGATCGTGAAGGAGTGGCAGGTGAGTGCCCACCGCTACTCGGCGATGGATGCGGCATTCCAGTCGGTCCAAAAGGTGATGGCCGAACAGAATGGCGCCGAGTCAACGCGCTATTGCGGCGGCTGCCATGACCCCATCTCGCTGTTCTCCGGAACCAAGAACGTCTTCACTGAAGATCTCACGAACCTCGCCGGCTATCAGGAAGGCGTGTCCTGCATCGTGTGCCATGCCATCGAGGAAACCGATGTCAAGGGGAACGCGGCCTACGTCATCGCGCAACCGACGCGTTACATGTTCGAGCTCGACGAGGGAGAAACGCCGCGGTTCTTCAGAGACTTTCTGCTCCGGGCCTATCCTCGCCATCACGTGAAGACCCTCCAGCATCGTCTGTTCAAGAGCCCGGAGTTCTGCGCAGCGTGCCACAAGCAATTCATCGACGAGGAAATCAACCAGGTCGGATGGGTGCAGCTCCAGAACCAGTATGACAACTGGAAGAACAGCAGGTGGAACGAGCCGGGCAACCCGCGCGAGACAATCGAGTGCCGCGAATGTCACATGCCATTGACGGATTCCCACGACCCTTCCAGCGGAGACGTGCTCGACTACAATCGGTCGGCGCGTGACAGCAAACACCGTAGCCATCGGTTTCTCGCGGCTAACCAGTTCATGCCGCTGGCGCTGGAGCTCGAAGGAGCAGAGGAGCACGCGGATCTGACGGAGCAGTGGCTGCGGGGTGAGATCGACATCCCCGAGATCGCGCACAAGTGGCGCCCAGGCCCTGCCGTACCGCTGGAGCTTGTCGTCCCGGATTCGGTGACGCCGGGGGAGCAGGTACGGGTTCAGGCGATCGTCACCAACAACAAGGTCGGCCATGACTTCCCCACAGGACCTCTGGATATCATTCAAGCGTGGGTGGAGATCACCGTGAAAGACCAGGCCGGCAATATCGTCTTTCAGTCGGGCCGCCGAGACGCGAGGCATTTCATTGAGCCCGGCTCCTTTATCTTCAAGGCAGAACCCGTCGATCAGTTCGGTAACCTGATCGACCGGCACAACCTCTGGGAAATGGTTGGGGTCCGATACCGCCGCTCCATGTTTCCCGGCGCGTCCGATCGAGCGGAATTCGGCTTCTCGTGTCCCGCGACGTCAGTTTCGGCGCAGGGCCGTGAGGGCGATGCGCCACCATCCCTCGACAGCGACACCGAATTCCAGGCACCCGGTCAGCAAGCCACGACGCTGCATGTGTCGGCGAGGTTGCTCTACAGGAAGGCAGACCAGTTTCTGCTGAACTTCCTATTCGGTGAAGACGCCAACCTGACCGCACCGGTCACCGTGATGTCGGAGGACGAGAAGACGATCGTCGTGAGGGCGCGGAAATCGTCATAGCGATGTCGGCGCGGCTACCGCGACGTCGAAGGCTCCTGCTCCTGACAGCGGCCTTCGGGGTGTTCTTCGTCGGCGCCGCGGTCGTGGCGGTGTGGCTGTTGTCGAGACCTGAACCCACCTACCGGCCGGGCGAGCGAGTCGCGGGGTTGAAAGCCGACCTCGACCGGTCGGTCCCGGGGGATCACCCGCGCGTCACGTTCGTGAACGTGACCCAAGAGG
>JAOTWK010000550.1 GCA_029862935.1 Gemmatimonadota bacterium
GGCCTGAATGACGACGCGAAAATCGGTACTGAGTCGCCGATGTTCGTCGGTGGCCGAGTCACACTCGGCCTGCCCATGTTCAGCGTCTGGGCCGGCGCCGGTCCGTGGCCGATTGGGGTCGATGGCGCCGACTCCAAAATCGCCTTCGGCGGCGGTGCGGGATTCCACGTGCTGAACGCGCCAATGATGCCGGTGACGGTGTCGATTCAGGCCGGCATCGGGTACTATAACAACAGCCAGTTCGGCTTTTCCGACCTGTTGGTTAGCGGCGGCCCCCTGGTGGTCATCAACGTGCCCAGCCCCGGCGTCAGCGTGAAGCCGTGGTTGATGCCGCGGGTGCAACTCGTGCGCGAGAGCTACGATGACGGCTCGCCCAGTGAGTCGGAAGTCGGCTTCGGCGCCTCCGGCGGTCTCATGGTCACGGCCCCCATGGGCATCGGTGTCCACGCGACGCTCGATTGGTTCACGATCGGTGATCCGTCGGTGAAGCCGCTAACGGTGTCCGGCGGGATCCACTACAAGATCATGGTGCCCAGCCTCGGCATGTAAGGTTTCCTTCCAGCGAGCGCTGAGGTAGCTTGACGGGGCGCTTCGGGGTCTTCCCGAAGCGCCCCGAGTCTTTGTACCGCTCAATTATGCCACGCACCACCACGAGATCCATGCGACGTCGCTTCCTATCCTTGTTGGCATTGTGCTCCGTGCTCAGCGCCGGGGCGTGCGTCCAGACCTTCGATGCAACCACCCTCGGTGTCGAGGCGACCATGGCCTCGCCGCCCGCTGCGCAGGCGCAGGGGCAGGAGTTTCGGGTGAACCGCAAGGCGGTCTACCTCCTCTGGGGCATGCTCCGCGCCTCGAAGCCTTCGTTGGACGAGGCGCTCGCCTCACAGGTGACCGGGACGGCACGGGTAACCGGCCTGCGCATCAAGGTGCGGAGCCGCTGGTCCGACGTGCTCTTCACCGTGCTCACGGCGGGGCTCGTCGCGCCCCGAACGGTGACGTACGAGGGGGTCGTGGTGGGGCAGTAGCAAAACCCGGGGCGACGGCGCTCGCGCCGCCCCGGGTCCGTGCGACGGACGCTTTCTAGGGCGCGGACACGATCCCACCAAGCCGAATCGCGATCGTGATCTCGTTGACCTCCGAGTCGAACCAACGCCGGAAGCCACCTTCGAAGCCGATGGCGAAGCCGGTGTTGACCAAGACCCGATATCCGACCCTGGCCCCCACTCCAAATTCGCTGTTGGAGCCGAAGTCACTGTCGGCGTACTGGACCGCACCGCCCACTGAGGCATACGCAGAGTTCGCTGCCGCTCCCGAGAATGCGTAGCCGAGGTGGCCAGCCACGCCGAGTGTCGTCAGCGTCTCGCCGCCACCGGAGAGGATGTTGAACGAAACTTCGGGCTGGATGAGCACGCCACGTCCGAAGAAGAAATTCACAAAAAGTGGTGCCTGACCAACGATGCCCGCACCGGGCACCCCGATGTGGGTGAGGCTGCCTCCGTTCGTGAGAATGCTGGCTCCTAGTCCGGACCCAATCTCGATCGTCGGGCCCTGGGCGTAGGCGGTGACGGGGAACAGCAACAACGCGGCGAACGCTGGGAATCGGATCTTCATCGGTGGCTCCGGGGATGGTGGATGCAGTCGAATGTAGGAGCGCCGGTGAACCTAACAAGATGCGCGACGGCTGCCGCTGCCGCACCAGCGCGCACGGTGCTGCGTGCGGTGAGGCCAACGGATCGCCGATGGTCAGGGTCGGCAATCCATCGCTGCAAGGTCCCAGCGAGAACCCGCTCTACACCGCGCCGCGGGAGCGCCACCCCGCCGCCCGCGTCCACGAGGGCGGCGGCGTCACGCGACGCCTCGTACCTCGGTCCGACCGCGATCGGTAGCCCATAGGCGGCCGGCTCGATGACGGCGTGCAGCGTGTTGTGGCGGAAGCCGCCGCCCACGTATGCTGCGCTCGCCACCTGGTAGAGATCGAAGAGGATTCCGGACGCGGTGATGAGAATGCAGCGCGCTGTCGGCGTGTGTTCCGAGTGGTTCCACTCCTCCAGGTCGACCCCGAGCGCGGCGGCAAGGCGTCTCACGCGGACCACGCTCGCGGGGGTCACCGCGTGCGGCACCAACAGGACGTGTACATCGGGGTGCGCAGCCAAGATGGTCCGAACGGCACGGAGCACCACGGGCTCGTCGGAGGGCTCGAGGCTCGCGCCGACAAGCACCGGGTACTCCCCGGCCCATGTCCGTAGTGTGCCAAGCGTGCCGAGCTCCGGGATGCGCTCGAGCACAGCGTCGTGGCGTGGGTCCCCCGTGATGACCACGGCGTCGGGCCGTGCGCCGAGCCGTCGCCACCGTGCCGCGTCGGCGTCGCTGGCCGCGCCAATCCACGAAACCGACGGGAGAACCCTGGCGTAGAGAAGACGTCCCGCCCAGGAGAGCCGATGGCTCCGAGGGCTCACCTCGGCCCCAACCACCGCTACGGGGACCTGTGCCAGTCGGCACTGCCGGACGAATTCCGGCCACAGGTCGCCGCGCGAGAAGACCACGAGGTCCGGGTGAACAGCATCGAGCACGGCTCGGATCGGCGTCGGCTCGTCGGGCGGCAGGTAGTCGGCGTACGCGCGTCCGAACGACGGCTGCCGCCCCGTGACGGACGGGGAGGTGTACGAATGCACGACGGCGAGTCCCGGCTCGGCCGATCGCAGGCGACGCACGACAGGGCCGGCCGCGAGTGCCTCGCCCACCGACGCGGCA
>JAOTWK010000551.1 GCA_029862935.1 Gemmatimonadota bacterium
GAGTGCATCGATGTACCAGAAGGTGCAGACCGTGAAGGCAGTGCCCGGTTTTCCAAACTCGTCCTCGGTATACCGGAGAAAATGGCCGTTGTTGGAGAGCTGCGCCGCCAGGCCGTCCACGGTCTTTGCGAAACGCGGGTCATTCGCGTCCAGGAAATCGAGTTCGTTCAACAGCAGGAGGCTCGCATCGGCTCCATCGCCTCCCCAGGTCGCGGCGAAGCGATCGAGGCCGGGGTTCCACGCCTGCTCGCAGATCTCGGCATGAATGCGCTGGGCGGCGTCTCGCCAGTGCTCGGCGCGATCGTTCAGGCTGA
Source organism: Gemmatimonadota bacterium (assembly GCA_029862935.1). Next base: position 315 of record JAOTWK010000551.1, read on the forward strand.
GCCGAGCGGCGATCTTGGCCAGGCGATCGACCGCGGCCCAGCACATGACGCTCGAGAAGGTGTGGATGGCTTCGGTTGCGCGAAATTCCCAGAGCCCGGCATCGGGCTGGTTGTAGCGCTCGAGTGCTTGGGCCCCGACCTTCTCCAATTGCTGAAACAAGAGATCGGTGCCTTGGTGATACAGGCGCCGGTCGAAGAACACCTGTGTCGCGGACAGCACGACGCTGCCGTAGCCGTCGTTTTGCACCTGCTCCCACGCCTGGTTCCCGACCCGGACGGGACCCATGCCACGATACCCCGCCAGCGTGGTAATCTCGCGTTCATCGAGCGGAGCCTCCGGATTGATGCCGTACACCGGGCGGAGGTAGCCGTCCTTCGCCGCAGTCGCGAGGTTCGTGATGTAAGCGAGGTAGCGTTCCAACGTGCCCGTCGTGCCCAGCCGGTTGAGCGCGTGCACCACGAAATAGGAGTCTCGGAGCCAGCAATAGCGGTAGTCCCAGTTGCGCGCGGAGTTCGGCGATTCGGGAATCGACGTCGTCATGGCCGCGATGATGGCGCCGCTCTCGTCGTAGCTGCAGAGCTTGAGCGTGATCGCCGCCCGGATCACGTCGTCCTGCCATTCGAAGGGGATCGAGAGATACCGGGTGAACTCGGCCCAATAGAAGTGGGTGCGCTCGTAGAACTCGCGTGCCGTTTCCGCGACCGAGCTCTTCAGGCTCTCGTCCGGGCCGAGCACCATCGTGATGGGATGGGTCAGGACGAACGCGGCTTCGTCCATGATATAGCGGACGGATGCATCGGTGGTCAGACGCAGGGTGATCGCGTCACCGATGAACCGGATATGGTTGCTGCCGGAGGTCCGCTCCGGCGTGCGCGAGCCGTATCCCGTTCGCGGCCGCAGCCGGATCCGAATGCGCGGCACGCCCTCGAGCGGGCGCACCATCCGGATCAGCATGGTCGCCCGGAAGTATCGGTCGTAGTGGCGAAACCGCGGGGCAAAGTCGATGATCTCGATTGCACCGCCAGCCGTATCGCGCAGCACGGTACGCAGGATGGCTGTGTTGGGAACGTATGACTGCTCTGCGCCCGCCAGGTTTTCGAGCGCGATGTCCCACATCCCTGCCCCGGACTCTCCCTCCCCGTTTGCGCCGTCGATGAGCGAACAGAACATCGGATCGCCGTCGAAGTGGGGAAAGCACGCCCAGCACACCCGTCCCGTCCGGTCGATCAGCGCACCGTAGCTGCAGTTGCCGATGACAGCAAGATTCAGATCCGACATGCGCAGTCACCGGCTGCAAGTTCTGTCCGGGCTCGATCCATCTCGACCCTCCGCTGTGGAATTGCTGCGTGGCGTCGTCCGGGTCTCCGACCCACGACGTCCAGCTCGAATGTTCCTCACGTGCGGTCGCCACCGCAAGGGAAGCGCGGGCAGGACAAGGCCTCTTCCATCGATCTCTCCCGCTGGTCCCGTCTAGGAGCTAATGTTGGTCATGCCCGACGCCTCCCACGGCGAGCACCCGGAACTCCGGAAGCGCCGGCCCACCACCGCCGAACTGGAGATCACGTCGCGCTCCTCGGCGCGACTGCCGTCTGATCTCCTCGAAGCATCCGTGCGGCGCCTGCGCGTCGTGGCCCTGCTCTACGCCACCGTGTTCTTCTTCGCGGCGATCTTTCCGAACATTGTCTGCGTATTGGGCTCCCGGCTGAATCCGAACGTCGTCTGTGCGGCCTCGTCCTTCACGACGTACCGGTTGATCGGCCCGCCAGTCCTGTCGATGGCCTTGGGATTCACCGTGTACGGCATCATCCGCTGGTCCGCGCTCCCGCCGGCCGCGAAGCTCCACGTCGGACTGTTATTCGAAATCCTCGGCAGCATCGGGATCGCCGTCGCCGAATACCAAGGCATCATCTCGGCCATCAAGTACGTCGGCATGGAGAACATAGCCGGGGAAGGTGGCTTCGGCCTGTCCTGGGTCTCCGTGTGGGTGTTGTTCTTCACCGTGGTCGTCCCGAGCCCCCCGCGCCGGGCGCTCCTGGCCGCCACCCTCTCGGTCTGCGCGGTCCCAATCGCCTTCACCGTCTTCTCAAAGATCGGCATCACGACCGTTACCCTGAGTCCGTTTGGGTTCTTCTTCGCGTTGATATTCCCCTACGTGCTCGTGGTCGGCATGGCAAACATCGCCGCGCGCGTGGTGTACCAACTCGGCACGGAGGTGCGGCGGGCCCGCGAGCTGGGGAGCTACCGGCTGGTCGAACGGCTTGGCGTGGGCGGCATGGGCGAGGTGTGGCGGGCCGAGCACCGGTTGCTGGCGCGGCCGGCGGCGGTCAAGCTGGTGCGGCCGGAGACCCTGGGGACGGGAACATCGGAGCGGAGCCGCATCCTGCACCGCTTCGAGCGGGAGGCCCAGGCCACCGCCACCATGCGGTGTCCGCACA
>JAOTWK010000059.1 GCA_029862935.1 Gemmatimonadota bacterium
CCCGGACGGGCTGGAGCGGCAGGAGTGGCAGGATCTCACGTATTTTCGAGTCGTGCCGAAGTGGCTACGGTATTCCGATTTTAATGTGGAGCCGCCGCAATTGATTGAGTTGGACGACGTTGCGTTGCGCGGGTTGGCGTACCGCTGACTCATGGCCGGCTGGACTCTACCGGAGCATCGACGAACGCATGGGCGACGCGGCAGAGTGTAGCGCGAACCGAGCGGTCGTGGTTGGGTGGAGGAGCTGGCGTTTGCGAGGTTGTGTGAGCGATGCGCATCTGCTATGGCGTAGATGGGGCTACCATGAAGTCCACCTAACAAGCTCATGCACCTGGCAGGCGCTTGCGTTTTCAAAGGAAGCATTGCATTTGTGTGGACGGACAGCTCCTTGGAACAGGTCGGCGACGGCCTGCATCTTCGAGGAGTCGCCTGCATGTGATGAGCGACAGTGTTAGGCAGCAGATGTCTTCTATCTGAAGGGCTGGTTTCTCCAGTGTACCTTTGGCTCAAGCTCATTCACGTGGCTGCAGTTGTAGCCTTCCTCGGCAACATCACCACCGGTCTCTTCTGGCATTTTCGTGCCGCTCGCACCCGTGATCCGCGGCTCCTGGCCCATACGGTCGATGGCATCACTCGGAGTGACCGTCTCTTCACGATTCCGGGGGTTGTGGTGATCCTTGTGAGCGGCTTCGGCGCCGCCGGCATCGGCGGATACCCGATCCTGCGTACACCATGGATACTGTGGTCACTCATTCTCTTCAGCGTGTCGGGGCTCATCTTCGTGTTGCGCGTCGTCCCCCTTCAGGGTCAACTGAAGGCGCTTGCGCAAGCGGGAGCTCAGGGCCCCTTCGACTGGGAGCGCTACCGGCGCTTGGCATGGAGCTGGGAGCTCTGGGGTGCGGCCGCGTTGCTCACGCCGCTGGCAGCTCTCGCACTCATGGTGCTGAAGCCGTCCCTTTAGTACGAGGCCTGCTGCCTAACACGCGTTAGGAGCTGACAAACACGAGTCGTTTTGAGGGAAGGCGTTGATATGCGCGCTACACAGCTCCCTGATTCCGTTCAAGTGGCGACTCGCCCGGCGGGCGAGTTGTTTGCAGCTCAAACGCCAGTCCGTCAGGTGGCTGTAGCCGGAGTGAGTGAAATGAGGGGCGAGCAGCGGTATGCTTGGACGTTGGGTGCTCTAGATGGCATTGTAGTGATGGGTGTCATGGTCGCGCTGTACAGCTTCCTCAGCACGGCCGGCGGCTGGGAGTTTTACGGAGCAACCCTCCTCTTTGCCGGCCCCTTCGGGATCGTGACTGCCTGGCGTGGGGCCACTTTCGTTCGACGGCTCCGCAGTGGCAAGGCGACGCCATTTCGGGGGCCATTGGAAGGCTTCATTCTCGCGTTCGGGGTCGCACTGTTATACCTGGTCGTCAACATCCTTAAGGCGCATCTCGCGGGTGCTGAGCCACACGGATGGGGTTGGCCGTTCTGGCGCCTGTTCTTCGCTTATTCATCGTTCTACAGCGTGATAGCTGGCCTGGTTGGTGCGGTGACAGGTGCTGCCCTGGAAATGCTGAACGTTCTTCTTGTGGAGATTTGGCCTCCCCGCAAGGCCACCTAACACGCCAATGCACCTGACCGGCGCATTCGTATGCAAGGAAGCGTTGGTTTGTGCGCCCGCCGAGATCGCGATACGTTGAACATTGAACGCGCCGCCGACATGTCGCCCGCAGGTGATTGGCAGTGGCGTTAGACGGGCCACACAGACGAGGACCGACGGGTGACGGAATTGCGCCGAGTGGTTGCACGAGTGTTTGCATTCGCCCACGCGCCATGGAGCACCTTTTGGCTCCTGACTGGTGTGTTGGTCGTAGCCGACCTGGTGCGCCTGTTTGTAACGGACGGGTTGCCGAGGGGGTTCGGCGTGGCGCCAGCGAGCGCGGCTGCTCTCACGCTGTTCTTGCAGCGGGTGCTCCCGCGCGGGCCCCAGTAAGGGGCATGGCCGTCTAACAAGCGCATGGACCTGCCGAGCGCATACGTTCTAAAGGAACTTGAGTGATGATGCGCGTGGCGCGGATAGGAGTGCGTTCACCCTACGGCGTGGCCCGCGAGCGGGGCGCTCGCAGGTCATGCGCTGACCGTTAGGCAGCGGCCGAGACTCAAAATGGTCGATCTCGCAACTCTGTCACACGAAGATGCCCGCAAGTTCTACGACCGTTTCGGCTCAAAGCAGGACTGGCAGCGGTTCTATGAAGATCCGGCAATCCAGGAGCTAATTGCCTCCGCTGCTTTTGCTGAGGCCAGCGCTGTCGTGGAATTCGGATGTGGTACGGGGCGGGTCGCAGAGATGCTTCTCCGCGAGCACCTCCCCGAGAGGGCGGAGTATCTAGCCGTGGATGTTAGCGCAACGATGGTCGCTCTTGCTCAGCAGCGCCTTGCTCCGTTCGGTTCGCGCGTTCGAGTGATGCAGACCGATGGCGCACCGCGTCTTCGCGAGCCCTCGGCGTCTTGCGATCGCTTCATCTCGACATATGTGCTGGACTTGCTGTCCACCGACGACATTCGGGGGGTTCTTGGGGAGGCCCATCGGCTGTTGGTTCCAGGCGGCAGGCTCGGCGTGGTGGGTTTGACGCACGGCGCCACCATTCCGGCACGGCTCGTTGAGCGGGCGTGGACTTGGGCGCACCGTTGGCGCCCAACGTCTGTGGGCGGATGTCGGCCCATTTCCGTTGTCGAGTTCATGGGCTCGGAGTGGCAGGTGCTGCACCGAGCGGTAGTGACCAGCTACGCCATCTCGTCCGAGGTGGTGGCGGCGCGCAAAGCCGCCTAAAGCCGCAGCCTAACACATTGCAGGCCTGCTGTCCGCGTTTCTTTACCAGAAAGGTTGTGATAGCCGTGAAGCCGATATTCGTCATGCTCGCCGCCCTCGTACTGATCGACTCCGCACCGGCAACGGCTCAGAGTGCTGCCACGCCGGGGGGTACGAACGCCGAACAGGAAATACTGGATCTTTCGAGGATGAAGTGGCGCTGGATGGCAGAGCAAAACGCAGACACTCTTGCTACACTCTTCCACGACCAAGCACGGTTTGTTCACATGAGCGGCACCTGGGGGAAGGACGCGGAGATCGAGATCATCAGAAGCGGGAGCATCCACTACAAGCACGCCGATGTCCACGAAGTTGTCGTAGAAGTTTTTGACGACACTGCCATCCTGTGGAATCGCATTACTCTCGTGGCTGTGGTGCGAGGCAATGAGGTAACGAACCCGTTTACGGTTACCGAAGTCTACAGGAGGCAAGCGGATGGGTGGAAGATGTTGGCCATGACGTTTAGCAGCGTGCGAAGCGAGCATCGCATTGAGCGCTAAGGGTTATCAGCCTCTTGCCCATCGGGGTCGTTGCCGATGGCTTGCTCAGGCGGATCGAGGAGGCGGGGAGCGTACAACGTTGGTCTCAACTTTGTCTCAACAGTGTAGGACTGAGTCTCAACACACGGGGTGGGTGCGGGGCCTAACGGGCAGCTAGGTCACTACCGGAGAATGTGTTGAGAGTTGTTGAGGCGAGGGTGTGCATGGCTGTCGGTAAATGAGGCCAATGCTTGGCAAAACGGTGCCAGCGCGGTAGCCGACCGCGAGTTCCAGTTCCCCGTCAAGCGCATCACGGGTCATGAGACAAGGCCGAAAGACACTTCGCCCATCTATCCCGCATAGTGAGTTGGTTTGGGTCTCAGCGTGGGTCTGGTGTGGGTCTGAACACGAAGCGCCACACCCAAGGCCATTTCCGACAATACCAATACTTGTTTCTCACGGAATACGGCCCGTAGACTTCCGTTGTCGCTTCCCTCGGAGGTCACCATGCGCTGCACTCTCCCGATCTGTTTGTGTGCGCTGGCCGTTGCCCTTCCGTCTCCCGGTTGGAGCCAGGAATCCCCACCCGACACTGGCGATACTAAGGTGGTGCCCGCGTGCTTCGTCGGTGGAGGAACGCACGACGTGTTTGGGACTATCGAACAGGGCCGTGCGCTTCGGGAGTACCCCGAGGGGTGCGGGGTGGTGGGCGTCATCTGGAAAGTGAAGGTCCTGCCAGACCGGTACAGCGAACTGTATTGGGACAAGCCTGAGGAGATTCTGCTTCGCGTTCACCGTGAACCGTCGGGCATCTCTTGGGAACGATGGACCGGCGTGACTCGGGATGCGGTACTGGTCGAGGACTTTTCCGATGGGTTCGACTTTGAGTCCTACGAGTCCGGTAGCGGCAACCCACCCCTGACGGACAACATGGACAGAGCGATCCACGGGAAACGGGACTAAAGAGGAGCTTAGCCTCCACAGCCATAGCGAGTCGGTAGTCGGTGGGGGCTTGCGGCCCGGTCGGTGGGCAGGTTTCACGCAGAGGATTCGTGCCATGCTACGCTGCTTCGTTCTGCAAGCACTTCTTGGTCTGCTGTCACTGGCGATGACCGTCACGCCACTCCGTGCTCAGGTAAGAGTCGATCCTGAGTGGCAGTTGCAGCTTGGACGGGACGTAGACATAACGGTGTTCGTCAAAGGACAGGAGTGGAGGCTGCCGCCCTTCGCGGAGATTGTCCCTCCGACGATTCGCGTGGGTGAGGTCACTGTGATGGACGTCACGACGCACGGGAGTGGCAGCTGCACGCGTCCAGGCCCGGTTTCCGTGACACCGGGAGACAGCGTTGTCACGGTGGTGGCGCTGGACACCGTCCGCGCAGGGGCTTGCACGACGGACTACGTGGCGTTCACACGTAAGGTGGTGATCCCCGCGTTCCGGGTGCGGGGTGTGTTCTGGCTCCGGATTGTCGGCAAGGACCGTGACCGTTTCATCCAGGTGAACGTTGTTGAGCCATCCACTCCCCCCTGAGCGAGCGTTGTGCCGACTCACCGATCTGTTATAGCCCGTGCTACCGGACTAGCAGGCGACCGGGCGACGAGCCGTTTCGCGGCAAGCCCAGGCGCCGAGCGTCATGTGGCGTTCGGGGCATTCGCTTGGGCTTTTCTACACGGCGACAAACACGCAGAAGACGCGACAGAACTCCCGAAATCCCCGTGAAACCCCGTCTGAGACCCCGTCCAAAAACCCCCTAACGCCTTCACGCCGGTGGCGATCCCCACGCCCCCGCGACGGGAAGCGCAAAGGTCGTCTTCATAGGTCCATATCCCCTGTGATGGTTGCAGGTATTGTGAGCGGACGATGAGATACCGCTCGTTACGGGAACGTTGCCGGGGAAGTGTCATCGCACGCCGTCGGGTGCCGGTTTTCATAGCCTGGCCGGGCCCGAGCTCCTGTAGCATCTGGACACGCCGGCGCATCGTGAGTGAGAGCGGTATTGGGCCCGGCGAGGCCTCGGCGCATCGCGACCCGGCACGTTCGCGGGGTCTCAGTGCGAGCGCTCCGGGCACGCGCATTATGCTGCCGCTCGTTGGCAGCATAACGCGCGGGAGGCGTTGACTGGCCCGTCGTCTAAGCCGGTGCGAAGTTGTCAGTTGTGATTTGAGGAACGCGGTTCACCAGTGTGTTGGACTGCGAGGAACTCGCGTGATAATGCGATATCTTGGTCAGCATAATACTAGTTAGACAGCCGACTGCCGAGGATCGAGGAACGGTGTAGCCGCACGTGACGTGAAGGGATCACTGTGGAGCAGACAACGCTGACGCCCGAAGAGCAGGAGCTGAACGACGCCATTCGCCGCGTTCTCGAGTCCGGTAGCCGCAAGAAGCTCATTGTTGCGGGCCCAGGCACAGGCAAGACGTACCTCTTCAGGCAAATGCTGCAGCTAGCTTCGGGTGATCCTAGTGAGAGACTTGTTCTCACCTTCATCAACAATCTAAAGAACGATCTTGAGAAGGACCTTGCAGGCTTAGCTGATGTCTCTACCCTGCACTCCCACTGCCTCGGCCTCCTCTATGCGCAGCCCAGACTACGGCAGGGCCTCTCTAGTGGCTTTCGCTGCCAGCCGGGGCTCGTTTCCTTGATCAAGGAGGATTGGGAGTACATACGCGGCACCGACGCACCTTCGTTTGCGCAGCTGATGCGGAATCTCTCCGACGACGAAGACTTGACGTTCTACTTGAGCCGCGGTGAGTTCTATGACGCGGTCGACTTCGACGACACGGTGTACCGCGTATGCATCGGTCTTGAGTCGGGTGCAGCGTCACTACATGAGTATGATCTGGTTTTGGTTGACGAGTACCAGGATTTCAATCGGCTGGAGGCTGCGTTCATCGACTTCCTGGCGGCGACAAGCGCGATAATGATAGTCGGGGACGACGACCAGGCTCTTTACAGCCAGCTGCGCGATTCTAGTTGGGATTACATCCGCTCCAAGTATGGCGATGGTGACTACGAGGTGTTCGAGCTGCCGTTTTGTATGCGGTGTCCAGAAGTCGTTGTGGGAGCGGTGTCAGATGTTATCCATCGAGCTCAGTCTCTGGCAAAGTTGGACGGGCGAATTCACAAGCCATACAGGCACTTTCCTCCGGTGAAGGGCAAAGACAGTGAGAAGTACCCTAAAATCGCCCTTGTCCAAACTACTGTCCAACGTCAGTCGGCAAACTACATGGGGATGTTCGTAGCACAGGCAGTTGACTCCATCCCCGAGGATGAGCTGGAAGCAGCTCTTCAGGGAGGCTACCCTGCCGCCCTCGTCATCGTGCCGAACCCGTTCAGAGGCCAAATCGTCCAGCACTTGGAGGCAAACGGATACTCCGTCGAGACTCGCGAGGTGCCCGACACCAGATTGGGCCGCGAGCTAGGACTCGCAATCCTAAATGATGATCCAGAGTCGAATCTGGGGTGGCGGATCATCCTGATGCACGAAGACACGAGCACGGCCGCTGACGCTGTAGTCCAGACCGTTGATGGAACGCGTTCGCTCGCTGAGTGCATTCCCGGGGACCTGCGTCAGCGAGTCTTGGCGGAAGCGAGTGTGTGGTCAGCACCAGAGGCGTCAACCGAGTCAGAACCTCCGCGCGAAGGAGGCGGGAAGGCCCCGTCCATACGCGTTACGTCATTCGAGGGTGCCAAGGGGCTATCTGCACAGCACGTCTTCATGGCTGGTCTTCACGTTGGGGATCTTCCGAGAAGGGCGGGCAGCATCCAGGACATCGAAATCTGTAAGTTCCTCGTTGGGCTGACCAGAACGCGCAAGAAGTGCTATCTCATCCACACGCAGAACTTCGCCGGAAAGTGGATGGAACCCTCGCCCTTCATCGATTGGATCGACGCCGAGAGGTTCGAACGACTGAGAGTGAACGCTGCGTATTGGAGATGAGTAGGGGCAGTCGGCTGTCTAACAAGCGCATGGACCAGCCGAGCGCGTACGTTTTCAAAGGAAATAGAATGACTGAGCGCCTGGCGTTGATACGAGGACGTTCACCGATTGGCGCGCCTGGCGAGCGGCTCGCTCGCAGGTCATGCGCTGACCGTTAGACGGCAAGGCAGTTTCACTACCCATTCATTGCAACGAAATCATGAGACAGCCCCACTACCCAGTCATCTTCTGTGCCTTGTGCACAATCTTCGCCTGCGGCACCCCGGGAAATCAAACGCCTGCCGAAGAACCACTTGAAGAGTCAGGATCGCGTGAGATACCCTTTGACTTCGAACGCAACCAAATCATTCTCACCGTGAGCATGAACGACGAGGGGCCATTCTACATGTTTCTCGACACCGGGGGCAACCCTTCTGCGGTGGATCTCACCGCGGCGCGAGAGGCCGGGATCCCCCTCGACACGACCGCGGCGGGGGAGGCCGAAGGAGTCGGCGGTGAACCCATTCCCATCTATGCCGCCCAGATTACGACGCTCCGCCTTGGCGAGACCGTAGTGGGCGACGTGGATGCCGTAGCGCTCAGCCTCAATCATATCTCCGCCCGCCTAGGCAGGCCTCTACATGGGGTATTAGGGTATAGCCTGCTGAAGGATCGGATTGTTCAGATCGACTATCGCAATCGTAGAATCCGGATCTTTGCTGACCAGCCGCCCGAGCCACAAGAGGGTTCTCAGCGCGTCAGCTTTCCACTGCAATTCCGTGCGGGCAGTACCATCCCCTTGCTGGAAGATTTCTATGTCAATGGTCAGCAGTTGAGGGTGACGCTCGACACGGGGTCGAGCTTGGCTCTGGAGTTGTTTCCGTGGGCAATTGAACAACTTGGGTTAGAGCAGCAATGGGAACAAGCAACGGCTTCTTCGGTGGTCGGTGCGCGCGGTGAAGCTGCGGTTAGGGAAGGTCGAGTGGAATCGGTCAGGATTGGTTCCATCGAACTCGGTGAGCAGCCGGTCGTCTTCGCTGAGAAGGAGCGAGATGACTCAGAACGAGAGGGCGGCAACCTAGGCAATGCGTTGCTGAAGCATTTTCTCTTGACGCTAGACTACAAGAACGGGGAGGTTCAGCTTGAACTGGTACAGCAATGAACGGGAAACCGAGGGTGCCCGCAAGCAGCCGCCGTCTAACAAGCGCATGAAGCTGTCGAGCGCGTTTGAAAGGAAGTGATGATTGTGCGCCTGGCGTTGATACGAGTCGTTCATCGAGACGCGCGCCTGGCGAGTTGTTCGCTCGCAGGTCATGCGCTGGCCGTTAGGTGGCTGAAGGAGTGACGCCGCACACCTCTGCGACTACCACACCGGCACTGCCACTAGCATCGTCTTGCGGTGCTTGTGCGCGTTGCCTGCATGCCCTGGCGTTACGCACTCCAGGCCTTTTCAATAGGGGGAGTCTGATGAAGATGAACATGGGTACCGCCGACCGAGTCATACGTACGCTGCTGGCGATTGCGGTAGCCGTCCTCTATTTCACTGACACAATCAGTGGCGCGCTGGCCATCGTTCTCGGGATCGTGGCCATTGCGTTTCTCCTCACGAGTCTAGTGGGATGGTGCCCGGGCTACCTCCCGTTCGGACTTTCAACTCGCAAACCCCCGACGGGTCCGTCATCAGCCGCCTAACACACGTTAGGAGCTGTCAAACACGGGCCGTTTCAGAGGATGGCGTTGATATGAGCGCGACCCGCTCTCATCATTCCGGTCAAGGGACGGTTTGCCCGGTCTCCGAGTTGTTTGCAGCTCAAACGCGATGAACCAGCCGCAGTTGCATGGATCGACGGGGGACAGGACTTTCCCTCAGAAGCTCTTGGCAACGAGCGCATGTGGGAGGATCTCGTCAGTGAGTTTCTCGCCGGGTCGGAGACGGCAGTAGAGTTAGGGCGCTTGCCTGAGGCGCTGATGGAAGAAGTGGGCCCGGGCGTCACGCTTGCCGAGAGGCTCGAGAGCTTGGCCGTTCATAATGCTTACCACCTCGGGAAGATCGTTGCCCTGCGTCAGGTCATCGATGCGTGGCCCCCACCGGGGTAGGTTCAGTGGCTCTCAGGCGTATCCGGAGACCGACATGGTGACATTGAACTGAGTGGCGACGGGAGATGCACCCATTGCTGAGAGCCGCCGAACACGGCGTGAAGCTGACGGGCCCGCGGCCCGCAGCTTACGCCCCAGTCGTTGGGCAGTGGGTAGACAGGGACGCTGGTAGTTGTTCATTCAAGGTTCGGATGGCGGAGCACGGTCGATGACTGAGATCACTTTGGTACGCCTCTCCGATATCGAGTCGGCCTCGATCGTAGCCCTGATGAACGACCCTGATGTGCGGCGCCACCTGCCCCTTGCAAAGGGTGACTTCACCGAAGAGGACTGCGCTCGATTCGTCGCGGCGAAGGAGCGCATGTGGAGCGACCACGGCTACGGACCCTGGGCCCTCGTTCAAGACGGGGAGTTCATAGGTTGGGGCGGACTCCAGCCGGAGGGTGATGACGCCGACCTCGGTCTCGTGCTCCATCCCTCCAATTGGGGCGCTGGTCGCTCCCTATACCACCGTTTCCTGTCCTACGCCTTTGACGAACTCCGACTCGACTCCGTCATCGCCATGCTGCCTGAAACAAGGACTAGTGGAGGTGGCCTGACGCGCCTGGGATTCGCCCCGGACGGCGAGTCGGAGATCGGTGGAGAGCGGTTCATTCGCTTCCGTCTCTATCGGGCGGAGTGGACGTCCGGGGCCACTGCCTAACAAGGAATTGCTACTGACGCGGTAGACTTCGGGGCTCACGGCATGTTGGTCGCGCAGTAGAATTCCAAAGTCGTTAGGCGTACATAGAAACGAGGGACACCCGGATGAGCAAGATTCGACCGACACATACCACCGTCGGTGTGTGGGTCGGAAGTGGCACCGCTCTTGGCGCTGCTCTCGGCGCAGCGTTCGGCGATGTGGCGATCGGTGTTGCGCTCGGCGTTGCTATCGGCGCGGCGATTGGGGCCGCGATGAGTAAGCGATCCAAGGATGGACGGAGATGAGACAATAGACACCCCAACGGTGATGTCTTGGGCAGCCTTGATTGTCGCGATCTTGGCACTACCCGTCAGCAACTTTGTCGCAGTCCGCTAGGTCAAAGTGGGCTTGACGAATATGAACGGCGCTGAACCGGAGCGTCAGCCCGAGCCTGTGGCAATACTATAGCTCGATGGGGAAATCGCATGAGTAATTGGATCTTCGTCGTCACTCGCCAGCGTGACGGCGACGCGTGGGTTCCAGCGCGTGAGACCTTCGATACCCGTATGCGGGACGCGTTCTGGGCGACGCCGCCTAACAAGGCGGTCCAGTTGACCCGGCCCCAGCGCGTTTCAAATTTGGCTGGTAGCTTTCTGGCATTGAATCCGGGTGCTTCGGTGATCTCGACGGTGGGCTGGGCGGCTGACCGCCCGTTCCGTTAGGCAGCACTCTAGCTGTTGTTGAACGTGGATACTATCCCGGCTGAATTCGCTCAAAGATCGATAGACATTGACGGGGAGCCTGCACGAGACTGGGTCGCGCAGTTGCCCGCGCTCTTGGAGAGCTTGGCTGATCTGTGGAGCCTTAGTCTCGGCTCTCCGTTTCCGCCTCTCTCGTACAGCTATCTCTGTCCAGTGTCTCGCCAGGACAATACGGAAGCCGTTCTCAAGCTGCGATTCCCAGGTCCGGGAATGGCGCGGGAAGTGGAGTGCCTGACGGCATTCGCAGGCGATGGTGCCGTACTTCTTCTTGAGTCAGATGTGGATCGTGGTGCGCTGCTACTCGAGAGAATCAGGCCGGGCTCGGATCTCTCAGCGCTCACCGATGATGAAGCCGTGCAGCAGTTTGCCACCGTCGTGCGGCGTCTGCACAAGCCGCCCCCGACTGTGTCTCCATTCCCCGCAGTGGCCGACTGGGGTCAAGGCTTTGAGAGGCATCGGACAATCGGCGAAGGGAGCAGTCCGCTTCCATCGAGATTGATTGATGCGGCTCAGGCGGTACATGGAGAACTCGCCGGGTCAATGGACCAGCCCGTTCTGCTGCATGGCGATCTTCATCACGGGAACATTCTGGCGGGAACACGACAACCGTGGCTGGCCATCGACCCTCAAGGTGTCGTAGGCGAACGAGCCTATGAGGTTGGTGCATTCCTTCGCAATCCCATTGACACTCTTTCAGCTCGGCCAGATCTAGAGAGCTTGATGAGCAGGCGCGTGTCTCTGGTTTCTGAAGTGATGCAGCTTGACCGCGGTCGGGTCATTGGCTGGGGGATGGCCCAGGCCGTGCTTGCCGGAATCTGGTCATACGAGGATCATGGCACTGGTTGGGAGGAGTGGGTGCGAATTGGTGAAGCGCTCGACGTGTTGCGGCGTTCTGCCTAACAGCTCGCTGGAGCGGACGCAGCCTCGGCGCGCTATCATGTCCGGCATACAGACGCTGCGCCGCTCAGCTCGCAGCCGTTATGCGGCTTGGAGTAGCAAACAGACCGCTCGCCCACGTGCGACAGATTGCTCCGATCGCGCAGCCCCCAGCAGCGCATCGGAATGTTCCCGAGAAGATTGATGGCCGAAGCGTCTGACGTAAGAGAGATTTCGAGGCTTGTCGCGGAATTGAAGGAATCCGCGATCATCGATGCATGCTGGACATGTGAATGCCTTCATGCCTTCCTTACGCAGCTCGAGCTGGACCGAGAACAACCTCTTCCCGCTTCGGCCCGAGAGCTTGCGGTACCTCGTTCCCACATCCATAGCTGCCTAGGGTGTATGCCGTGCCCTCCGGCTGAGCTGTATTCTGAATACCTT
>JAOTWK010000552.1 GCA_029862935.1 Gemmatimonadota bacterium
GCTGCCGTGACAACGTATGACGGACAGACGCAGTCGGAGCTCGCGCGCCGGTGGGACCTCCCGCGGGTCATCGTGCGGGACCGGGTTTCCAGCACACTGGACGTCATTCACGAGGTCGCCAAGCACGCCGGCGATGACGGCACGCTGGTTCTCGCGGACGAGCAGACCGCTGGCCGGGGGCGACTGGGACGGCGTTGGCACAGTGCGCCAGGGCAGGGTATCTGGCTGGGCTACCTCATGCGCTCGCTCGCTAGCCCGGCGGGCGGCGTTCTCGCGCTCAGGGTCGGGCTGGCGGTAGCAGCGGGAATGGATGACCTTGGGCTGTCGGTGCGACTCAAGTGGCCGAACGATCTCATCGTCCTGGACCGGAAGCTCGGAGGGATCCTGTGCGAAGCACGCTGGAAAGGGGATCAATTCGGGTGGGTGGCTATCGGCCTGGGCCTCAACATCACTGGCCCGATGCCCACCGATCTTGCCGGCCAGGCCATTGCCGCCCAAGACGCGGTCCAGGGGGTCACACGCATGACGGTGCTGGACCGGATCGTGCCGGCGTTACGCCGGCTGACCCCAGCGCCCGAGCTCGATCCGGAGGAACTACGGCGCTATGCGGAGCGCGACTGGTTGCGTGGACGCTGTCTCGAGGCACCCATTGCGGGCATCGCGCGAGGGGTCGACGGTGACGGTGCGCTGTTGGTCGAGAGCGCCAGGGGAACCAAGCGGGTGGTAGGGGGCAGCGTTGTCGCCGTCTGATCTCCCCCTGTGGGCGCGAGGGTTCGCCGGCGGACTGCTGTTGGTTGCCTCGTGGTGGCTGCTTCAGGCCGAACCGATCCGATCCATCGTGGGTCCGTCCGTTGCCCTGATCGGCCTGGCGGTCGTTGCCGCCTCTTTGCTCAGGGGCATGCACCTACCGTTCGGAGTGTGGCCTAACGGACCGTGGCGGGAGCGGTTCTCTGGCGGCATCGTCGTCGGGGTCGGATTGGCGCTTGCCGTGCTCATCGTGATCTCCGACCCGGCGGCTCCCGAGGTCATCGAACGCATCGACCCCGGCATGTTCGCCATCGTGATAGTCGGCACGGTAGTGTGGGGACTGTCGTGGGCACTGGTATCCCAGCGGGCGTACGTGGGTTGGTACGGTCTGGCCACGATGTTTGCCGTCCTTCCCCTCCTCGTGGGCGTGATGGAAGTGGCGGTGACGGAGGGGAGCGCGGAGCTCTGCATGCTCTCCTCGAGCGTCGAAGGGAACGCACGGTGTTCGGTTTCGGGCCTTCGGACGTTTGGCTTCATGTTGCCGGTGTACATGACCGTGCTCTTGGTGACGGTCGAGCTCACCTTTCGCCGGTTGCTCGTCGGTCACCCGAGGCGCGCCGGCCTGGGACTCGTGGTCTTGGCCGCTCTGGTGTATGGGGCGTGGGTCGCCCTGGTTGCGGGGGAGGTGCAGACCATTCCCCATTCATGGTGGATGGGAACCATCGGCGCGGTCGGCGCGGGGAGCCTCTACGTTCTCTCCGAGTCCTTGCTCGTGTCGTGCTGGTACACGGGATTGCTGTTGGCTGGAGAGGACGGGTTGAGCGCCGCGCTTGCCAGGAGTCCAGAAGGAGCCGAGCCCGCCATCCTCCTGGCGTACGTAGTGGTCCACGCTGCGGTGGTGCTGCTGCTCGCGGTCCTCGTCGCACGCCGCCGCGGCGTTATGGCCGGCTTACGGAGGTAGGATCGCCCATGCTCCTTGCCATCGACGTTGGGAATACCGAGATCACCCTGGGGCTGTTTCTCGGCGAGCGTCTCAGCGGTCATTGGCGGGTCACCACGGTCACCGCTCGCACGCCGGACGAATGGGGTGCGCTGCTCACCTCGTTCCTCACGCACGCCGGCCACTCGACCCATGAAGTCCGGGCAGCCGTCGAAGCGTCGGTCGCCCCCGCCGTCACCTCCGTGCTGGCCCAGGGGATCACGAAGGCGATGGGGGTCAGCCCTATCCACGTGGGACCCGAATCGCCGTTGCCCATCGTGCTTGAGGTTGACGAGCCGCACAGCGTCGGCGCGGACCGTGTGGTGAACACGCTGGCAGCCGCCGAGCTGTACCGACGGGACACGATCATCGTGGACTTCGGGACCGCGACGACGTTCGACTGCATCACGAAGGACGGGAAGTTCCTCGGAGGAGTGATCGCCCCCGGAATCCGCACATCGGCGATCTCCCTGAGCCGGTTGGCGGCCAAGCTCCCCGATACCGAATTGCTCGCGCCGTCACGCGTGATCGGCAAGCGAACCGAGGAGTGCATGCGGGCCGGCGTCGTGTTCGGAACGGCCGATGCCGTAGACGGCATTGTGCGACGCATCAAGCGCGAGTGGCCCGGCACCATGGTGCCGCACGTCGTCGCCACAGGTGGACTGGCCGCCACCGTGGCGCCACACTGTACGGAGATCGAAGCCGTGGAGCCGAACCTCACGCTCGTCGGGCTTCGGATCGCGGCCCGGCACCTGGGCCTCGAATGGTGACGCGTGGGACGGTAGTTTCCCTCGGCTGGATCGAGTAAGTTCTGGCCAGTTTCTACAGCGACAGAATCGGAGGCAGGGTTGATGACGTCAGCGGTTGAGCCGATTCGCGAGCGCACCGACGTTCGCACCATCGTGGGGAGCGGTATCCTCCTTGGGGTGCTGACCGCCATTGGAGTCGCGACGTTCTCCTTGTCCTCCCGGGTCTTGTCCGGCGCCGTTGAGACCATCGTGCAAATAGCTATCGT
>JAOTWK010000553.1 GCA_029862935.1 Gemmatimonadota bacterium
GCGGTTTCGGCCGGCGCGGCCTGCTCGGTGTCGGCGGAGCGGGTGTCGGCCTTGCAGCCGGCGAGGAGCAGTGCCAGGAGCCCCACCATGGGCACAACGGCTCGTGATCGCATCGATAGACCCCTTACAATAGTTCCTCAGGCCAAGCTACCGGTGGATGCCGCGGTAGACAACGTCCAACGACCCTCCCGGGTACTCGGGGAGGGTTCGATGATGACTCGATTGTGTCTTAGGGCTACCTTAAGCCGCGGTGCTGCCTTCCTCGACCGCACCGGGGTGCTGCCGGAACACCAGATAGTCGGCCCGAAGCGAGGTGTAGCAGGTGCCGGTCTTGAGCCGGGCCACCCGCTTGTCGGCCATGTCGACCCTCCGCTTCTGGCTGCCTTCCCAGAGCGGCTCCACGTCGTACCACGCTCCGGTCTTCAGGTGGGGAAACCGATGACGCCATTCGGGCTTGATACGGGCCTGAAAGTTCGGCATGGGTCGTACTCCGCAGGCTAGTGCAACTGCTTGCATGCCAATCTAGGTTGTGGGCACAGCGGAAGATCCATAGTAGCACCCTGGCGCACCCGGATTCCGTGAGCCGCGTCACGTTGGCGGCACATTTCCTGGAGTAGCAGAGGATGGCCGAGGACGGCCCTTGCCCGAGCGAAGAATCGCGACTCGACACGACCCCCTGAGACGCACGGGTGAGGATGACCCGCTGGAGTCCGCGCGGTTGAGGGCCGGGCGGCCCGAAGGTGGATTGCGGGGGTTCAGCCCGGTTCCGCCAAACCCAGCACACGGCCGAGCCACCGGTGCAGCGCCTCAACGGTCTCGGGACCCGGCGGCTCGTGCCCCGTGTCATCCTCCACGTGTAGTTCCACGCGAGCGCCGGCTGCTCGGAGTTTCTCCACCAAGGCACGAGTGGGCTCGAACGGGACGTTCCGATCCTGCCGACCGTGAAACACGAAGAGCGGGATGCCTTCGAACGCCTCCAGATACCGCTCCTCGTTGAAGTTGGGGAACGTGTCGGTATCGGCAAGCTGGTTGGCGCTGTTGGGCGCGCCGCTCAGTACGACCAGCGCCCTGAACCTGTCCGGCGTCTCATAGTAGGTCCGGTACACACCGTACCCTCCCATGGAGAAGCCGGAGAGGACTATCCGTTCGGTGTCGATCGGGTAGTTCGCGATCACGGACTCGATCGACTCGGCGACGTCTTCCTGAGCGTGATCCCAGCTCCAGGCATTGGACGGGCCACGCCCCTTGGGGCCAAGGGCGATGAAGCCCTCTGGGATGGCCCTCTGAGCCCCGACGATGTCGGTCTCATCGGAGGCGCTGCCATGGAGGAACACGAGCAGCGGATATCGCCTCGTCCGATCGAAGTCGGATGGGACCCACACGACATACGGCTGGAGCGTGTTGTCCAGCGTCGACCGATAGGCGCGGCGTACGAACTCCCTCCGGTCCGCAATCACGTCCTCCCCCTCCCCGGCCTGTTCTATGTAGTCCGTGATTGCTTCAAATCGAAGCCGTTGCGCGGCCGCGGTCTCATATGGCCTCAGTGCCTCGAGCTGCTGTCCGATTTCCTGGAGATAGAACTCGATCGTCGAATAGCTCCCCTCCGAGAGCCCAGCGCGCACCCCCGTGAGACGGTTCCCCACCTCATCGAGGTCGACGGGTGGCAGCACTGTGAGCCCCTTCTCCACTCGCGCGCCGTTGGTTCGGGACTGCCACTCCATCCGGTAGCCGCCCGGCGGGATTCCCTTGGTGTCGAAGGTCAGTTCGCTGACCGTAAGCCCCGCCGCATGCTCCACCTGCGGCCGGTGGACTCTGATGATCTCCCCCTCGCCCGACCGGAGGTTCACCCGTAGGTCCTGGGTAAAAGGTCGGGCGGACACGGTGGCGACCATTGCCCGCAGCGTGTCGCCGGCTCCGATCGTATTCGGCCGGAGCAGCGCGAACGTCTGTGAGGCGTCACCCTCGAGCTTCGGTGTCTCGAAGGCAAGCCTCACGTACTGCCGCTTGCTGTTCTCCGCACCGACCGAGTACGGCGCGACGAGGTAACGTTCTCTCCCCCCGTCGTCGGTAGCCTTGACGAAACGCAGGTTAAAGCCGATGCCGTCCGACAGCCACGGGTGGTAGGGATGAACATCCTTCCACGGCAGGTACAGCTCGAAGCTTATTGTCCCGCCTCCCTCGCGGAAATCCAGTTCGGTCTCGTCGCTGGTAGGCACAAAGATGTTGTCGACGTTGTAGTACCAGAATACATGCCGGGTCCACTCCATCCGCGGCTGATTCACCGCCGAACACGACAGGACGTAGAACTCGTCGGTAGGGGCATTGTTCGGTCGTGGCACCGCGAGCACTACGCTGAACCCGTCGCCGTTCTGATAGGCTCGGTCTCGAAAGGTGAGCTTTCCTGCCAGAGCCTCCACGTACAGATAGAAGAACCCTGTTCCATACCCGAGCCGGTAACTGGCCGGAATGGCCTGTCCCTCGGCACCACGGTCTAACACGCGATACTGTTCCCCCCCGTCGGTGAAGCCGAACTACCTGAGGGGCAGCTTGCGAACGAGCTCCTCATCCAGGATACCGTCGATCGCGGGGACCTGTGAGAGAAACGTGACCTGTGGCTCGAGGGTGTCCGGGACTTCCTGCTGCGCCGAGAGGTTGGCGCTGGTGATCAGGGTTCCGTATAGCGCGGCTGCCAGCAGAACGAGTTGTATGACCGCTGGCCTGCGACTCGACGTTAT
>JAOTWK010000554.1 GCA_029862935.1 Gemmatimonadota bacterium
TCCCGTAGAAAGCCCGCTGTGCTGTGGCCGGAAACCCCGGAGCGGGGCTTGAGCCACAATTCAGCCACACTCGGCCCCCACGAACGCCAAAGGCCCGGAAAACCGGGCCTTTTGGGCATGGAGGCGCGGGGAATCGAACCCCGGTCCGAGCCTCGATCCAAAACCAAGCCTACGTGCGTAGGTTGCGTTTGAGGTCTCCACGCGTCGGGTCGCAACCCCCCGGCTCGCGGACAAGCTCCCTTAGAATCTCGCAACGCACGCGGAAGCGCCCGTGCGTCACCAGCCCGATTTTTCGATACCCGCGCGCCGCCTTGGGCCAGGCTGCCACGCGGGCAGGTGCTCTAAGCGCGAAGCTTAGGCAGCCAGAGCCAAATCAGTATTGGCAGTTGTGCTTTGCCCCAGTGGTTTATCCAGGGTACTGGGAACCTGGGCACGCCTCGGAATCTTCACCAGACCCGTCGAAGCCAGTCGCCCCCTTTCAATGCTCGCCCTAAAGATATCCTATGCAGCTAGTTAGGCACAAGAACCTACGGCACTTCATCAGGTGAACCGATCGGCTGCTTCGCCGACTGGTTGATGCGGGAGGCCGCCGCGGCAGCCCCGAAGCCGTTGTCGATGTTTACGACCACCACGCCCGATGCACAGGAGTTCAGCATGGCCAGAAGGGCAGCAACGCCTTCAAACGAGGCCCCGTAGCCAGTGCTGGTGGGGACGGCAATCACGGGCACCTTCACCATTCCGCCCACCACGCTGGGCAAGGCCCCGTCCATGCCCGCCACCACGATGACCACTGACGCTGAGCGAAGCGCCTCCCGGTGCCTCAGAACACGATGGATACCGGCCACACCGACGTCCACCAACAGCTCCGCCTTGTTTCCCAGGGCCCGGGCCACCTCCAACGCCTCTTCGGCCACCGGGAGGTCGCTGGTCCCGGCAGTGACCACGAGGACCGTACCCCTCCCCAACGGCACTGGTCGTGGCTCAGACTCGAGGAACACCGTCCGCGCCATCTCGTTCACCCGCGCACGCGGGAAGGCATGCGCGAGCGCACGACGCACGTCGGACCCGGCCCGTGTGGCCAAGAAGCTCCCGCTGGCCCGAGCCAGGCTTTCGCAGATCCCCAGGACCTGTTCGACTGTCTTTCCCTCGCAGAGCACCACCTCGGCGAACCCCTGAGACAGCGGGCGATAGTGGTCGACTTGGGCAAAGGGAAGCTCTTCCACCGGAAATGTGCCGAGCCGTTCCATGGCCTTTCCCGGCGACACTGTGCCGTGGGCGACGTCGGCCAGCAGCCGCTCCAGATGCTCCCGGTTCATCCGACGGCCCTCGATGGCTCGAGGTATTCCCGAAACACCTGCTCGGCTTCGGCCATCGACTCGATGCGATGGAGACGCTCACGCAGACCCGCCGCCCCTGGGAGCCCACGCGTGTACCATCCGAGGTGCTTGCGGAATTCGAGGGCGGTGCGTCTGGCATCCCCCTGGATGCGGGCCTGAAGCTCCAAGTGGTGCAGCGCCACGGCGAATCGCTCAGCCGCGCCGGGGAGTGGTCGCGGTTCGCGTCCCTCGAACAGCGCCCGGGCCTGCTGGAAGATCCAAGGATTCCCGAAGCTGCCCCGCGCAATCATGATCCCGTCACACCCGGTTTCGCGCCACATGCGATACGCATCCTTGGCGGTCCTGATGTCGCCGTTCCCCACGACGGGAATGTCCAGTGCCGCCTTCACCCGGGCAATCTCCTCCCACTGGGCGTCTCCACGGTACATCTGCACCCGTGTCCGGGGATGAAGGGTCAGCACGGCGGCTCCCGCATCCTGGCAGCGCAGGGCAATCTCCACCGGATCGCGGAGTCGTTCGTCCCACCCGGAGCGCGTCTTGACCGTTACGGGAAGCCCCACCGCACCCTTCACAGCCCGAATGATGCTCGCCACGAGCCCGAGATCCTTGAGGCATCCCGAGCCACCGTTGCGCCGGACGACCTTCTTCACCGGGCAGCCAAAATTGATGTCGATGAAGTCGGGCGCATAGTTCTGCGCCACCAACTCCGCGGCCTCCGCCATCCCATCGGGATCGGCCCCGAACAACTGAATCCCGATTGGCCGCTCCTCAGCGGTGAAGTAGGCTCCATCGTGCACACTTCGCACCCCACGTCGCAATCCCTCGCACGAGAGGAACTCCGATACGAGCACGTCAGCACCGAACGAACGGCAGACGCGGCGGAAAGGGGGCTCCGAGACCCCCGCCATTGGGGCGAGGAACAACGGAACCCGGTATCGCACGGGATACGGGAAGCTCATGCGTGCGAAGTTAACGATCCCATTCTGGCATTACAACCAGGCGTTTGACACGGAGATCCGGCACTCGTTAGACTTCTCGGTTTCCATTTCCGACAGGGCGAACACTACGATGCATTTGAGAGAGTTCTTCGCACCCGATGCGATATCCCTCGGCCTTCATGCCACGGAGAAAGACGAGATTCTGAAGGAGCTGATCGGACTGCTCAAGCTCGACGAGAAATCCGACGCAATGCTCTACAAGATGTTGAAGCGGCGGGAGAATCTCGGCTCGACGGGGATCGGGCGAGGTATCGCCATTCCCCATTGCCGCTCGCTGGTGGTCCAGCGCCTACGCGTCGCCTACGGCCGCAAGCCCGAAGGAGTGGACTTCCGCGCGATCGACGAAAAGCCGGTGTACAATTTCTTCCTGATCGTGGCCCCGCCGCTCG
>JAOTWK010000555.1 GCA_029862935.1 Gemmatimonadota bacterium
CTCGCGACGTCTTGCGTGAGCCTCGTCGCCCGATCGTGGCGGGTCGAGGTGGTGGGGGAAGATCACGTCACCGCCGTGCGGCGCGACGGCGTCCCCGTCCTCTTTGCCGTCTGGCATGGTCTACTCCTCGCGCCACTGTGGCACCGCCGACGAGAAGACATCACGCTCTTGGTGAGTGCACACCGCGACGGGGCCAGGCTCGCGCACGCGGCTCGGCGCTGGGGCTACCACACGGTCTTCGGCTCCACGACCCGCCAGGGCGCCGACGGCCTCCGCCGTCTCGTGCGCACGCTCAAGGCTGGCCACGACGGGGCGATCACCCCTGACGGACCGCGCGGCCCCGCGCGAATCGCAAAGGACGGGATCATTGCAGCCGCTCGCCATGCCGGTGCGGTCGTGGTTCCGGTTGCGGCATCGGCCTCGAAGGGCTGGCGCGCCAGATCGTGGGACGGATTCCTGATCCCACAACCGTTCGCGCGAGTGCGTGTCGTGTATGGCCAGCCCCTCCCCATCGACGTCGGCGCTGACACCGACGTGGCAAGGGAATCGCTTGAATCCGAGTTGGCCGTGGTCGAGCGGCTCGCGCAATGCTGATCGTGACCCGTTGGTTGTGGGCGAAGCGCTCTCTGAGTGCCCGCATCGTCCGCGGCACGCTCCTGCCACCCTCTTTGCTGTATGACGGCGTGATGCGCGCGCGGGCCCGCGCGTACGCAACCGGCCTCCTGCCGAGCGAAATTCCCGCAGTCCCCACCGTCGCGGTCGGGAACCTCACGGTCGGTGGGTCGGGCAAAACCCCGATTGCCGCGTGGATCGCCGAATACTATGCAGCACATGGAAGGCGACCGGGCATCGTGCTCCGGGGCTACGGCGGTGACGAGGGCCTCGTCCACCATGAGCGCCTCCCTGGTGCCGTGGTGATTGAGAGTCCGGATCGGCTCGCGGGGGCGAAGCAAGCTGAGGACGATGGAGCGGATGTGATTGTGCTCGACGACGCGTTTCAGCGTCTGGACATCGGCCGCGATCTCAATGTGGCGGTTGTGAGCGCCGAGTCGGTGCGGGCGGTGCGCTGGACGCTGCCAGCAGGACCGTGGCGCGAACGTCTTGGGGCGCTGCGTCGCGCCGACCTGATCGTGGTTACGCGCAAACGGGCCACACGTGCTGCGGCTCACGTGGTCCTCCAGCAGGTCCGCCGGGCGGCCCCGCGCGCTCACGCCGCTGTCGCCCGGTTAGGGGTGACGGGGTTCCAGGGGCTTCTAAGTAGACGGTCTCAGGATGCCGCCGACCTTGCGGGTGCGAGAGTGCTGGTGTGCGCTGGCATCGCGGATCCCGACAGCTTCGCGTCGCAGTGCCGGGCGCTCGGCGCGTGCGTGCAACAGCTTCCGGTCACCGATCACCATCTGTTCAGCGCGCGCGATGTGCAGCGACTGCTACACGCGGCCCGCCAAGTAGATTACGTTGTCGTGACTGAGAAAGACGCCGTGAAGCTGCGACACCTCTGGCCCGTCACCGCACCCGAGCCGCTGGTGTCACGACTCGACGTGACCTGGGAGCGTGGTCGTGCCGAGGTCGAAACAGCGCTGGACGCCGCGGTCGCGGACGTCGGCCAACTCGCAGGATCGGCATGCGTGCGGTGCACTGACGGAGTACAAACAGACAATGACCGATAGCGCAGACCTCTCCTCGAGACAGCGCACCGCCCAGGACATCCTTGGTCCCGATAAGGATCCACACCTCGACGAAGACAATCCGTTCGAAGCGATGATGGCCCGCTTCGACCATGCCGCGGAGCTCCTGGAGCTCGATCCCGGGATGTACCAGGTGCTCCGCATGCCGGAGAAACAGATCATCGTTTCGGTGCCGATCCGGCGTGACAACGGCCAGATCGAGGTGTTCACCGGCTACCGCGTGATCCACAACACCGCACGCGGCCCCGGGAAGGGCGGGATCCGGTTTGACCCGCGCGTGACACTCGATGAGGTGAAGGCGTTGGCTGCCTGGATGACGTGGAAGTGCGGCGTGGTCAACATCCCCTTTGGAGGGGCCAAGGGTGGGGTGGTTTGTGATCCGACAACCTTGTCGGTGCAGGAACTCGAGCGGATTACCCGCCGCTTCACCGCGGCACTGCTGGACACCTTGGGACCCGAGTCCGACATCCCAGCGCCTGACGTCAACACGAACGAGCGCGTCATGGCCTGGATCATGGACACGTATTCGATGCATCAGCGACACCCAGTCACGGCCGTCGTCACGGGCAAGCCTGTCGAGATGGGTGGCTCGATTGGGCGTCGGGAAGCGACTGGGCGAGGCTGCATGATCGCGACGCGTGATGCGCTCAAGCTGCTGGGGTTGCCCTTGCGCGGGACCAAGCTCGCTGTGCAGGGATTCGGCAACGTCGGATCGACGGCCGCATTGCTGCTCGAGCAGGAGGGCCTCACGGTGGTAGCGGCGAGCGACGTCTCCGGGGCGATCTACAACCCCAATGGGATCTACGTCGAGGATGCGATCGGGTGGATCCGCGAGCATCGCTACTTGGAGGGGTATCCCGGGGCCGAGGCGATCCCCCCGGATCAGTTGTTCACGCTCGACGTCGATGTGCTCTTGCCCGCCGCCACAGAGAATGCGATTACCCGAAAGAATGCCGGTGATATCCGAGCCAAGGTCATCTGCGAGGGCGCGAACGGCCCCACCACGGCGGGCGCCGACCGCATTCTCGGGAGAACGGT
>JAOTWK010000556.1 GCA_029862935.1 Gemmatimonadota bacterium
CGCCGATGCGGGCGCGGTCCCGGCGAAGTCCACAACGAGTGATCCCTCCTGCACCTCCACGCACACGCGGATGGGAAGGTCCTCGGTGACCGTACCATCGCCCTCGAGGTAATCCACCGCCTCGTATCGGCCGGGCCGGACGCGTGCAGCCAGGGCCGTTCGTGTTCGGCGTTCGGCGTAGTCGAGCAGGTC
This sequence comes from Gemmatimonadota bacterium, assembly GCA_029862935.1. Next base: position 193 of record JAOTWK010000556.1, read on the forward strand.
GCGCACGGCCTCTGTGACTTCGGCTCGTCCGCGACGCGCCACGAGCTCCCGAAACCGCTGCGCCCCACGCTCGCACGCGGCGAGTTGGGCTGCCAGATCACCGGCACGCATGGCCGGCGTTCGCACGTTGGCCAGCAGCAAACGGGCAACGTCGTCCTGCCGCCGGCCCCGGCGAGTCCACCGGACCGGCGGTATGATCAACCCCTCCTCGAACACCTCGGTCGAATCCGGCGGCATACTCCCCGGCCGTGCCCCACCCACATCCGAGTGATGGGCCCGCACGACGGTGTACCCGGCAACGGATCCGGCGAGGTCGATGGCGTGGACCATTGTGATGTCCGGGAGGTGCGTGCCCCCGGTATAGGGATCGTTGAGAATGAAGGTGTCGCCCGGGTCGGGATCCGCCGCCCGTACCGCAGCAACGGCTTCCGGCATCGCACCGAGATGCACGGGGATGTGCGCAGCCTGCGCCACCAACTCGCCGGTGGCGTCGAACACGGCGGCCGACGAATCGCGTCGTTCGCGAACGTTGGGCGAGAGCGCACTCGCGACCAAGACCGCGCCCATCTCTTCGGCAATGCCCGCGAAAGCGTGTCCCATGACTTCGAGTCCAATGGCATCGAGCGTCATTGGCGCTCCAAGACGACGCCGCCGGAGTCGTGAACGGTCCCGGTCCAGCCCGCCTCCACCCGTACGGTGCAGTCGGAGGCATCGAGCATGAACGGTCCAGTGACCGTGACCCGTGGAGCAAGACTTGGCAGCCACGCACGCGCGGCTCCAGGCGCCGGTGCCTCGGTGCCGCAGGCCCCCGCCAGCCGCAGCGGCTCGGCGTCGCGCGTCACTGTGAGCCGCAGGTTCACGATTTCCACGTCCCGCGACTCGTCGGCATGACCGTACCGCTCTTTGTGAACGCCGTGAAACCCCTGCGCGATACGGCCCCCATCGCCGTCCCCCGAAACGAGCAACTCGTAACCCTGCCCGGGATACCGACACTCGGCGAATCGTTCCTGGCGGGCGTCGGCCAAGATACTGCGTCCCTGACGCTCCATCTCCGCGAAAGCCCCGTCGAGAGTCGACGAGGTCGCTGCCGAGGCGGAGAGATGAAGCGATCCCGTGAACTCGATCCGGGCCGGTGCCGAGGCGAGTCCGAGTGCCGACAGCACACCGGCATACGGGGGAATGATGGCCCGGGGCATGCCGAGGCTGTCCGCCATCCGGCACGCGAACATCGGACCGGCGCCCCCGAACGGCACGAGTGTCAGATGACGCGGATCGATCCCCCGCTCGACGCTCACACGACGCAGTGCACGCACCATCGCGGCGTTGGCCACCTCGATGATCCCTTCGGCACACCGGTCGAGGGCGAGGTGTGCATCGGCGGCCACCGTTCCCACGGCCGCCACAGCGGCCGCGCGATCGAGGCTGAGCCCGTCGGCGAGCGCGCGGTCCGGATCGAGCCATCCCAGCACGAGCGCAGCATCGGTGACCGTCGGCTCGGTCCCGCCGAATCCGTAGCAGGCCGGTCCCGGGAACGCGCCCGCGCTTCGGGGACCAACGCGCAACGCGCCACCCCGATCCACCCAGGCGACGCTCCCACCACCGGCGCCGACGGTCTCGATCAACACGTGCGGTAGGGCCAGGGGCACACCGCCGACGACCGCCGACGTCTGGGTGAGCGGCTGCCCGTCAAGCACCACGCTCGCGTCGGCGCTGGTCCCCCCCATGTCCAGAGTGAGGAGATCACGCACGCCGAACTGCTCGCTCAGGAGCCGGGCGCCCTCGACACCCCCCGCGGGACCCGACAACGCCAACGCCGCCGCGCGCTCGCGAGCCTGCGCCGCGCTCAGCGTGCCGCCGTTTGAGGCCATGATCCGAAGGTCGTGCAACCCTTCGCCCGCGGCACGCCGCTCCATCCGCTCCAGGTACCCGCTCACCAACGGACGAAGATACGCCTCCACGGCGGTCGTACTGGCGCGCTCGTACTCGCGAAACACCGGCAGGACCTCGTGGCTCGCCGCCACCGGAATGCCAGGCAAGGCCTGCCGCAGCGCTTCGGCCAGGGCGCGCTCGTGGCGGGGGTCGTGGAAGCTGAACAGCAACGCGATGGCCACCGCTTGGGGGGACCGCGTCACCACGCTCTGGACCACCCGGCCAATCTCGTTCGGCTCCAGTGACCGAACCACTCCGGACGGCCCGATGCGTTCCGCGACCCCCACGACATCGCAGGAGTCGACCACCGGCGCAGGATGGTCTTTCGACAGCTCGTACAGGGCCACTCGGTCCTGGCGCCGGAGCCACAAGAGGTCCTCGAAGCCCGCCGTCGTGACAAGCACCGTGCGCCCGCCACCCCGCTCCAGCAGTGCATTGGTCGCGACCGTGGTTCCGTGAGTGAGCGTCGCCGCTCCTGTGCCCCGATCGCTCAAGGCGGGCCAGACGGCCTCCGCGATCTCGCCGCGCGCCGAGCGAACCTTGCCCACCCCGATGCCGCCCTGCCGGTCCACCGACACGATGTCGGTGAACGTGCCGCC
>JAOTWK010000557.1 GCA_029862935.1 Gemmatimonadota bacterium
TCGTCGTGTCTAGAGGCACTTTGGCCTCAACAACCCCCCGTCCCGTTCTCTCAAACATTGGGAGAAGGGGAACACGCCGGAGAGCAACGCGGCGGAAGACGGCTTCGTGGTGAGAGGGTTACCTACCTCTGAGCTGCCACGCACCCGTGTAGGCAGCATCGCCGAGTTCGGAGTCATCGTCGTTGGAGGCGATGGCCGCCGCGTGTAGCACGACTGACCGGCGACCGTGAGTTGGTGCTTTCCAGGTGACGTGCCATTCGAGGGCGCCGTCGGTCGCAAACGTTCCGTCGCTCGTATGCTGCGCGTAGTGTACGTCCATTGGCCCCGTGACGATGTCCTGTGCCTGTCCGGTCGCCGCAAGAGCGCCCGCCTGACTGCCCGCGCTATCTCCTTCCGCGAAGCGGGCAGCAAGTTGGAAGCCCCCGCGCGTGAGGTACGGTCGGACCAGTCGGATCGACAGCTCGTATTCTCCTCCGGGCGTGTACGCTGGCGGTAGTCCCGATACCGTGAACGACCCGGCCGGGTCATTGAGTGGACCCCCCACGTGACACGCCTGGCATGTCGGATTCCCAAACCCACCGGTATGCGACGGTGGGGGGCCTTGACTGTATGGCGCCGCCGCGGCAATCAAGACGATCGCGCCAGCGGCACCAACGACTGAAGCAAGGTGTGTTTGCGTCACGGCACCCTCACGCGCCCGACCGTGTTGGCGTCCGTTCCGAACCAGATCTCACGACTCGACGGGTGAAAGTACGCGTGCCGCACCGTGCCCGGTCCACTCTCGAGTTCGGTGATCGAGAAGAACTCGCTCGACGTGGGATCGAAGCCGACCAGCCGAACCGGCTCGCCGCGCGGACCCTCGAACAGCCACAATCGATCGCGGTCATCGACGATCATCGCGTACGGTCGCGCAGAACCGCCACCGGGCATAGGCCACTCCTGCACGTCGCCCGTTGTCGGGTCATACCGGCCCAACATGCCACCCGCATAATCGCCGTACCACAGGGTCCCGTCCGATGTGATCTGCAGTCGACGGGGTCGCGTCTCCGCACGCGGGAGGGGGATCTCACGGAGCCTCATGGTGGTAAGGTCGACCGTTGCGAGCTTGTTCGTGCCGAACAGCACGATCCACGGTTGCCGGCCTGACCGGTCCATGACGATCCCGTACGGTCGCGCTCTCTCGGTGGGCACCTCGATCAGTTGCAGCTCGCCGGTCGCGACCGTGAGTTTGCCGACGTGGTTGGCCTGCTGCGCGGTGAACCAGATGTTACCCTCCTGATCCCAGATGAGCGTGTGAGGGTCGCGCACGGCGGGATCCGGCATGGGATACTGGGTGACGGCACCCGTTGCAGGGTCGAGCCGGCCGATGTGGCTGTTGCGGTTACCGGCGTACCACACCATCCCGTCATCGTCGATGATGAGGTTGTGGGGATGAGTCTCTGGCGCCAACTCGTAGCGTCTGAACGCGCCGGAAGCCGGGTCGAACGACGCGATGTAGTTGCCTGCCTGGCCGCAGAAGAACACGCGACCATCGGGGTGCACGTACGGGTCGCGCGGGCGGGTGCGCTCCGCGCTTGTGGATGGGAACTCGTCGTAGAGCGCGCCCTCCGCATCCATGCGGTAGGGGACTTGCCATTCGTCGATGTCCACGGGCTTGACGGCAGTAGCCGCGAGCGCCACGAGTCCAAGCACTGGCACGAGCAAGGCGAACCGCGCGGGAGGCTTCATGGTCCGTCTCCGGTTGTGTAATGTGGGTCTCACATGTCGACGGGTCGGGCCGCAGGAGCCCACCCGGCAAGGGAAGAATGATAGGCAACTAGGGCAGAGGAGGGCAAACCCGAGGACTGCGTGACGAGGCGAGGGACGTCGACTACCGTTAAGGAGCGGCAGGCACACCGCCCGTAGGTGGACCCTCATGTGGAGCACGTCATGGAAGTCATTATCCAACCCGACTACGAAGCGATGAGCAAGGCGGCCGCCCAGTTGGTGGTGGACGTGTTGAACACCAAGCCGAACGCCGTGCTCGGCATGGCGACGGGTTCGACACCTCTTGGTCTCTATCTGGAACTGGTGCGTCTCCACAAGGAAGAGGAGCTCGACTTCTCGCGGGTGACCACGTTCAATCTCGACGAGTACGTGGGTCTGACGGTCAACCACCCGCAAAGCTACCACCACTTCATGAATAAGCACTTTTTCGAGCACGTGAACATTCCGCGACACAACATCAACATCCCTTCGGGCACGACGAGCAACTACCCAGCGTTCTGCGCCTGGTTCGAACAGCGGATCGCGGAGTGCGGGGGGATCGACCTGCAGATCTTAGGCGTCGGGTCCGACGGCCACATCGCGTTCAACGAGCCGACCAGCTCGCTGAGCTCGCGTACGCGGCTCAAGACCCTGTCGAAGCAGACCATCGATGACAACGCGCGATTCTTCGACCGGCGAGAGGAGGTGCCGATTTACGCCATCACGATGGGTGTCGGGACGATCCTCGAAGCCAAGAAACTGATGCTCATGGCGAGCGGCACGGCCAAGGCGTGGGCCATCGCGCAAACCGTCGAGGGCCCGGTCACGAGCATGGTCACCGCAAGCGCGATCCAGATGCATCCCGACGCCAAGGTGTTCGTCGACGCCGAGGCTGCAAGCGAGCTCCGGCATCGCGACTATTACGAGTTCATTTACAATGCGAAGCCGGGCGCCCCGAGAACGTAGCGCTC
>JAOTWK010000060.1 GCA_029862935.1 Gemmatimonadota bacterium
ATTTCCTTGGTGTCCATCCCGAGCTTCATCATCTTGAGCGCGACGCGGCGCCTGACGGGCTCCACCTGCTCGGCGTCATAGACGACGCCCATGCCACCTTCACCGATCACTTGGAGAATGCGATACGACCCGATGCGCTCGGGATGTGCGAACGGTTCGTCTGATGGCGCGCCGGACGGCGGTTCCCCAAGGGGGTCGTGCGCGTTCATGGCTCGCTCCGACAGGTGAGCGGGAGCACTTCAAGTTGGGACGGAATGGAATGGTGCGCCAGGGTGCGGGCGAGGAGCTCCGAGGGGTGGTGCGAGGGTAGGAGGGTAGGGGGGTAAGGGCGGTGCTGCTGTCGCAGCAGGCGATGGGAGGAAGACGACTTGGACGACGAAGACGACGAGGACGACTGAGAGGGAGGCGATGATGGCGATGGGAGGGCGATGACAGGGTGATGTTCTGCCGCACTGCCGCTGCTGTTCTGCCCCCGCTGCCCCTCCTGCCCCTTTGTTTTTCCAGACGACTGTGACGACGCAGACGACAAAGACGACTGGGTGGTAGGGTTACCTCACCGGTCCGTCGTCCCTGCCGTCCACGTCGTCCGCGTCGCCTTGCTCCTCGTCGACGCACTAGGTGGGGTCAGCGAGAATCGCGCATAAACGCGGACTCCCCGGGCGGACTAGAACGCGATGCTCGCCCCGACCCCAAAGCCATCGCGTCGCGGCACGACGCTCACGCGCAAGCGGTCGACGGCGACCCTCTCCCACTTGTCGGTTTTGATCAGGGCACCGATCAACAGGCCGCTGATTGCACCCGCTCCTCCACCGATGCCGGCACCCCACGCCCCCTTCGCTTCGGCGCTGCAGGCAAAGACGCAAAAGCCTTCACTGTCGCCCAGAGAGTATCCGACGACGGCACCCACAACGGCGCCTCCGACGAACCCAAAGAGGGCCCCCTTCCCAGCCACCGACCGTTGTCCGCGCCACACGTCGAGCCGGGTCACGTCGGACAGCGCATACGATGCCGACGACACCACGAGTGTGTCTCTGTTCAATCGCTGGAACTGTGTTTCCTGTTTGCTCACGTCGAGGTTCGGGACCGTCACTCGCACGCGTTGGCCGGGCTGCAACGGCAGTTCTTGGCCGAGGGCATCGGCGAGTGGCGCGAGGAGGAACGCGGCGAGGAGTGCGACGGCACGCATGGCTACCTCCCAAGTAGGACGCACCGAACGTCTGACCACACCGTCAAGACGGCGTCAAGCAGAACCTACGGGCCGTTTCCCGTGAGCACCAGCGAAAGGGCGTTGGGGGGCGATGGAGGGGGATGGTGCTCAGACGACTTGTGACGACAGAGACGACGGAGACGACTGGGTAGGGCTACTCACCGCTCCGTCGTCCCTGTCGTCCCAGTCGTCAGTGTCGTCTTGCCGTTCTACCGCCTTTCGCCCGTCCTTGCTTGCTCCCGAATCCGTGCGATCATCGTCTTCGCGTTCGTGTTCTCCGGGTTGAGCGCGAGCGACCGCTCGTAGGCGCGGATTGCCTCCTCGTCGTGGCCCAGCACCATGTGCGCCTCGCCCAGGCTGTCCCAGGTGTTGAACGCGTCGGGGAACACGCGGGTGTTGAGCGTGAACACCTCGCGAGCTTGTTGTGCCTTCTCGGACTGCAGCAACAGGTAGCCCACGGCGTTCACCTCCAGCTCCACCCGCCGCGCCTCGGTCTCGACCGCGAGTGACCGTACACGCTGCTCCGCCGCTCCGTCGCGCCCGCTTAGGAGATCGGCTACGGCGCGTCCCACCGCGATCGTGATCCCACCCAGCGGATCGCCCATCGCCAGCACGCGGTCGGCGCGATCGGCTTCACCATTCGCCGCGGCCGTGATCCCCGCGGTGACGATCGATTCCAGGTCCGCGATCCCGGCGAGCGCGCCGGCCTCGTCGCGGACCGGCACGTAGCGCTCGTAGCTGTCTTCGGAGTGGAGCGTGCCGTCGTCCTGGAGATAGAACCGGAAGGTGCCGGCCACCGGCACGAAGGCCACCAGGTGCCCGTCGCCGGCCGTGACGCTGACCCTCGTGCGCGCGGGCACGCCGAGCGGTGGGGCGGGGAAGGCCCACTCGCCCACGAACGGCTGGAGCCGCTCGGCCGCGACGTGCGTGATCATCGGGTCGGGGCGCCCCTCGAGCGCGACGAGTGTCGGATCCGGTGCCGGCGTGCCGGTTCGCGCTTGCAGGACCTGGTCGATCAGGTTCAGTAGCGCCTGCGCCGGGGTGCCCTCGCCCTGGTACGTGTTGGCGCGGTTCACGATCACCATGTCGAGCTTGGGCAGCACCGCGATCATCTGGTTGCCCACGCCGAGCGCCGCGTACATGCCGTGTTTGGTGAACCGGGGATCGCGTAGGATCCACCAGTAGAAGCCGTAGCCCATGATTTCGGTGTCGATCGAGTACAGGGCGGAGCTGCGCCGCACCCAGTGCTCGGAGAGGATACGCTGGTCGGCCCACATGCCGTCGCGGGCGAACAGCAAGCCGAAGCGCGCCGCGTCGCGGGCCGACACGCGAAACGGGTAGGCCGGGTACTTCGACTTGTCGCGCTCATAGTGGTAGTAGCCGTCGGAGAGGCGCCAGTCTTCCATCGCGAGCGGCCCTGCGAAGTAACGGTCGAATGCCTCGAACACGTCCTCGCCGGTCTCCTGCATCAGGATCGTCGCGGCCGTGTTGAAGTCCCAGTTGTTGTAGGCGAAGTAGCGGCCCGGCCCCTCGCTGCCGCGCGGCCGAGAGTCGGTGCGCCCCGCGTAAGCCGCGGGGTGGAACACGCCGGAACGCGCCTTGAGCAGGTCGAGGATACGCGCCTGTTGCTCAGAGTCATACAGCGTGTCCGGCTGGTCATCGATGCCGAGGTCGGCCAGGGACTTGTTCAGGTCGATCTGGCCGCGATCCCAGTAGATCCCGTACAAAGCGGAGAGGAAGCTCTTGCGCACCGAGTGGCACATGAACCGCCGCTCCACCTCGCCCCACGCGGCCACCACCGCGCCGTCGGCGATCACGAGGAACGCCGAGGACGGGAGCCCTTCCCACGTCTGCTGCGCCGCCTCGAGGGCCGCGGGGTCGAAGCCCGCCTGCCGGACATCCGCGTACTGCATCCAGTGATCGCCGGGCACGCGGTAGCCCGCATCTTGCGCGGGGCTTGCGCTCGGTATCGCGAGTAGGATGGCGGCCGTCAGGCCGAAGAGGATCGCTCGTCGCCTTCGCTCGATGGTGCGTTGCATCACTCGCTCCTTGAATCGCTCATAGAAGGGGGGCTCGATGGTGCAAGAACCTGGAGGGCCGCATGCGGTCCATACGGCCGGTACGGTCAGGGGATTCAGGAGGCGGTCCCGACGGATCATCGCGCACCCGCGGGTGCCGTGCGAACGCCCCGGGGTCCTGACCGAGACTCGTCGTTTCTCACCCACTACTCGACCGCGTACCGCCTGAGCGTCGGCCCGCCCCCAACGGCACCGCCACCAACGTCACCGTTGCCGCGGTGAGCGTCCCCAAGATGACCGCCATCCCGAACCGCTGTGTAGGGGGAAACGCCGACAGGCTGAAGATGCCGAAGCCCGCACACACGATGAGGCTCGCGCCCAAGATGGGCCGCCACAGCTGGGCCCGCGCTTCGAACCAGCGGCTTCGCGAGTTCGAATCGTCCATGCGCAGCTGTCGCGCGCGCACCGCGAGATGGATCATCGTGTCCACCCCCATTGCGAGCGACACGTTGACCGCAGGCGAGGCGATCATGTCGAGCGGCACGCGGAAGTGGCCGAGCAGCCCGAGGATCACGAGAGGGATCGCGGTGAGGCACGCCACCATCACCGCCGACCCGCGCGCCGAACGGGACACGATGAACGCCACGGCGATGAACAAGAGGAGCAGCCCGCCGATCGCGTTGCGCAGGCTCCAGCCGATCAAGCGGCCCAGCTGCGCCTGAAGGTCGTACTGTCCACCCACCATGACGAGGTCGAGGTCGCTCTCTCCCACGTAACGCTCCATGCGCTCGATGATCCGGGCCCGTGACGCCTCGCGACCGGCCTCCCGCATCCTGAGATAGAACAGTCCCTGGTCGTGTTCCGGGGTCACGAAGCTGAGCGCGATGCCGCCCAGTCGTGGACTCTCGAGGATCCGCAAGAGCTGGCGCCAGCCGAGGAGACCGGCGAGCGGTGCCCGCTTGGCGTCCGCCAGGAGCACGGCGGGCGAGAGCACGACGCCGACGGACGGGTCCGCCTCCAACGTGTCCTGGAGCGCCCACATCTTGTCGTAGGCGGCATCGGTGTCGAGCAACTCATCTCCCGTCTCCCGCACCACCAGATTGAGCGAGCTGCTGCCACCGTCACGGTCGATCGCTTCGAGGCCGGCGCGGATGTCGCTCCCTTTGGCGAAGTAGGAGAGGAGACTGGGATCGGTGCTGAGCCGCTGCATCCCGAGGCCGGCGATCACGACGGCGGCGGTGAGGCCCGCGAGCCAGCGGGCCGCGTGTGTCCTCGGCAGGAACGCGCCGATCCACCGATCAGCCGCGCGCGCGGCACCGGCCGCCGCCGGCACGGTGCTCTCGCGCAGGAACGGGGGATAGACCCCATAGGCCACCGCAAGCGCCGTGAGGGTCCCAATGGCGCCGGCCATGCCCAGCTCGCGGAGCGGCTCGGCGGTCGCGATGAGCAGGCTCAGGAACCCGCACAGGGTCGTGAACATGCACCAGAACGACGGCATGATCGTGAGGCGCATGGCATGGGCGACGGGATCCGCGCTAGCCTGGTCGCTAAGCGTCAGCGCTCCCTGCCAGTTCGATGTCAGAAACACCACGTGCGACAGCGTGATCACGAACACGATGGTCGTGATGTTGGCGGTCAAGAGCCCGATCTTGAGCCCCACGAGCTGCGTGAGCGATAGTGTCACGGCACAGGCCGTGAGGCACGCCGTGAGTGCCCCCACCACGATGCGGCCGCGGCGATACACGACGCCGATCACGAGGCCAAACGCGAGGAGCGCGGCGGAGCTGAACACGAGGAGGTCGCGAAACAGGCTGCGCCGAATCATCTCCACCACGTACGGCACCCCCGACATCCTGAGATCGAGGTTGGGCCCCACGTGACGCTCGACCACCGCCTCGATCCGCGGCACGAGCACCGCGGGGTCGGTGCCGTCAGTACTGAGCACGATGTTTGTCGCCGACCCGTCCGGTGTTGAGAGCAGGCGCGACCACAAGGGGCTCGTGAACGCATCCTGATTCGCCGCGCTGTAGACACCGATGAGTCCGGGTACGTTTTCGAAGTCCGCGGTGAGATCTGCGATCGCGGTCTCGTACGACGCCGCCGCAAGGTCAGGGGCTTGGGCCCGCACGATGATCTGTGGCGGAGAAGGGAAGCGGCGGTCGATCTCGATCGAGGCCTGGAGCTGCGGGTCCTCCTCCGAGAAGAAAAAGTCGCTCTCCACACGGGGCGAGAGATCCACGTACTGCACGACGACCAGGATGGCGAGAGCAGCAAGGGCGACGTACAGCACCTCGGACCGAAACCGGTGCCTGGAGGTACTACGTGGTGGCACCATCACGTGCCGTCCCTCGGACCGACGGTGCCTGGCGAGTACAAAGCGGTCACGTCAGCTTTGCGGGAGCGAAGAATGGAGCGAGAGCCATGTCCGTGAAACGTTGGATAGTCATCCCGATCGTGCTTGTGTGCCTCGGTGTCGCGCCTCAGACCGGCACTGCGCAGGACGCCGACGTGCGCGCCGCCATGACGGAGACATTGGCCGCGTGGAGCGCGGGCGACTTCGAGCGGCTTGCGGAGTTCTACACCACGGACACGCGAGGCTTCCTGTTCGGGGGCGCGTTGCTGGCGAGGGGGTTCAATCCCGCCGCGCTCCAGGCCGCCTACGAGGCCGGCTTCCGCGCCAGCTTTACGCTCCGGGCACCGGACATCAAAGTGCTGGGCGACGTGGCCATCGCCGTGGCCTACCTTGACGGCACACTCACGCTCCCCGGCGGTGAGGCGGAGACCGGATCCTGGCGGTATTCCGAGACGAGGGTCCGGGATGGAGGGCGCTGGAAGATCGCGCAGTATCATTTCTCCAAGGTGACGGTGCCGTCGCGATAGATGGCGGCCGAGGTGGGAGAGGAGGACGGTGGGACTTTTTAGCGCCGAAGGCCTCAGTTGTCAACCGTTGACTGTTGGCGCCCACGCAGCGTCCCGAGCACCGTCGTCCGCCTGCCTAACATCCGTGACCGTTGTCGCCGTGGAGCTGCAACACCTTGTGCAACAGGTGGCGCCGAAATGAGTATGCTGGCGTGGATCATCCTCACCGGAGTCGCGATGAGCGGGATCGCGCTCGTCAGCCGGTTCGTGAGTTCGGGGATCGCTTGGCCGCGCGTTCCCCGGCTTTCGGTACCGCCTTGGGGTGGCGATGTGATCCCGATCGCAACCGGCATTGTTGAAGTGGCGGTACCTTCGACGTGACTCCAAATCAGTTAAGGTTGCCCGCCGTGACGAATCGCTTCGTATCTCAGCTCGCGGCGGCCGCCGTCCTGATCGCGGCACTTGCATGTGCCGACGACTTCGCCGAACCCGAAGGCAATCCGGAGCCGTTCGCGACCATGGTGGGAGCGGGCGACATTGCCGCGTGCGGCGAGAGCGCTCATGAAGCGACAGCACAAGTACTCGACACGATCCCGGGCACGGTGTTCACGACCGGTGACAACGCGTACCCCGATGGCACGGCCCAACAGTTCGCCGATTGCTACGAGCCGACCTGGGGGCGACACAAAGGGCGCACGCGGCCTTCACCGGGCAATCACGACTACCACACCCCCGGTGGGGCGGCCTACTTCGCGTACTTTGGCACGAACGCCGGCGATCCAAGCCGCGGATATTATTCTTACGATCTGGGGGACTGGCACGTCATCGTGCTCAACAGCAACATCGACATTGGCACTAACTCACCCCAGCTGCTGTGGCTCCGCGGTGACTTCGCCGCACACTCCACGCTCTGCGCCGTGGCCTACTGGCACCATCCGCGCTTCAGCTCGGGCCAGCACGGTAGCGACGACAGCATACAACCCATCTGGGACGCGCTGTTCGAGGCCGGGGTCGATGTGGTCCTGAACGGGCACGACCACAATTACGAGCGCTTCGCACCGCAAACGCCGACCGGTGCGCCCGATGCCGCGCGAGGCATCCGCGAGTTCGTCGTGGGGACGGGGGGTAAGACACTGAGAGGCTTCGGCGGGGTGGCAGCGAACAGCGAGATTCGCAACAGCGACACCTACGGGGTCTTGAAGCTGACGTTGCGGTCAACGGACTACGACTGGGATTTCATTCCCGGCAGCGGCCAGTTCGTCGATTCCGGAACAGGAACCTGCCATCCGTAACGAGGGTCAAGACACCTTGCTGTGTCACATCCTTGCATGGTTTTGCGTTCGGCGCAGCAGACGTAGCGCCGACCATGGCCACCCCTGCCGCTGCCGTGCTGGCCCTCGCAGTGATACGGTACAATGTCGAGAGCCAGACGGCACCTCGCCATCCGGCTCTCTTGGCGCAGCGAAAACGCTACGAAGACTCGAGACGTAGGTACTGTCACTCCTCTTGGACCGTGACCGTCGCGGTACCGGTCTTGCCTTCACTCGTGGCGGTGACGGTTGCACTCCCGACCTGTTGCGCGATGAAGTGAGCGGCGGCATTCGCAGCCAGCTCCAGACGCAACACGGTGGTGTCGCTCACCGCCCAGCTCACGAGCCGATCGAGCAGCACATTCCCCTCCGCGTCTTTCAGCGTAGCCGTGATGGCGAGACTGTCGTAGACCGCAACGGTCTGAGATGCGGGCGACAACTCGACGGTGGCGACGGGTGGCGCGTTCGGATCCACCACCTGTATCGACACGGCATCGAAGAGGCCGAGGCTCGTGGCCCGCACCGAAACCACGCCGGGGTTCCGACCGGTGACCCCGACCCATTCACGGACTGGGGCGCCGCCATCCTGCGGATCGGCAAGTGACACCAGATCGGCGGGCCACGCATTCCACGAGACGGGCTGCCCGCTCACGGTGTCTCCATTGGCGTCGAGCACGACGGCGCGCAGCACGATCTCGTGATCGAGTTGCACGGCACTCGGGCCCACGATCTCGAGCTCGGCCGGATCTGCCGAAGGCAGCTCGAGACTCACGTTCGTGCGTTGCCCAATCGATACCGCGACGCTCCCGAGCGTCGCGGAGCCCGCCTGCACGTCGTGTGGCGGTGCGGCCAGCACGATGTAGGATCCTACGAGAAGGAAATCCACGACGAACGTCCCAGCGGCATCCGTTCGGCCCGTCGCCACCGTGTACCACGTCAGCGGCCCCATTGTGGGATCGCCGCCCATTACACTAATGCTGGCGTTCTCCACCGGCTCAACGGTTCCATCACCGTCCACGTCCGCCGTGACGGTTCCCGCGATACCACCTGTTCCCGCCTCATTCACCGCGCGGATCCACGGGATGAACACGAAGTAGCCGTTCGAAGGGTCGGTGCCCAGCGTGTCGGCGCCTACCGCGATGAACTGAAAGCTCCGACCGACGTCGAAGTCGACTATGACGTTCATCTCGGTGCCTGGGGCATAGGTCGCCAACGCATCCTGCACCAACGCATGGAGTGCCAACTCCCCCGCGACCGGCCACTGCACCGTGGCCTTCGACCCGTCGGTCAGCGTGATCGACGACTGCTCAGTGTCGATTACCAAGCGCACGGCGGAGTATTGTCCGGCCGGGATGGCCCCCTCGCCAATCACGGCGGTCACGCCCCGTTGCAGCGTGAGCAAGTTGAAGGTCTGGCGTGGCGAAGCGACGTTGGTCCACGTCACGGTGCCGGCGGTCGTGTCGGGGTTCTCAGTGGCATCGACGCTCAAGATGTGCACGTCGACACGCGACACGCGATCGAACGGGAACGGGGCGTCCGTCAGACGCACCTGGGCGTTCAGGGTGTCCGATGGTCCTCCTACGGGTTCGTTACAGCCCCCCAAGATCGTACACGCCACGAGCCCAGCCACGAAGGCGAGTGGGCGGCGAGAGAAAGAGAAGAGCAGAGTCATAGTCTTCTGGTCCAGTATCGAAATGTTGCTGTGAGTGTCAGCCATCAGCCGACACTTAGCCCCGCAAACGGATCGGTCTCTGAGCGCTATTACCCCGGCAACGGCGGCGGGGTCACAGGAGAGCCGTCAGCCTCGAGCGGTTGCCGCTGGCGCGGTGATGGGGCCGCGTACGCGTCGGGCGATGGGGGGCGATGAGGGGGCGATGACGCTCAGACGAGTTTGACGACAGGGAAGACGTGGACGACTCGTCGCTTGCGCAAGGCGGAATCGTATCCTGGGCATCCAACAGCTCATGCAGGAGACCGCGGAGTTCGTCCAGGCCTATGAATACGGTGTAATACCGTCTTACGCGCCTACCAGCCGTCGCCACATACCACCCTACCGCCCTACGTGACCTGACCATCGCGAAAGAGGTATTAGTCGTTGAGCAGGGGCCTGAGGCCAGTGGTGTACCGTGTTGAGGAGTGATTAAGCAATGCGTGGCAAGAACGAGCGAGGCGCGCGCGGGATGTCTCCCGTCATTGGTACCATCCTGCTGGTCGGCGTGATCGGATGCGGCGATCTGTTTGGGGGCAACGACTTCGCGCTCACCGTGTCGTTCAGCGATGAGCAGGTGGCGGCGGACGCGCCGGTGAGGATCACAGTCACGGCCATGAACCTGGGTGATCCCGTCGTGTGGGGGCAGGGGAGCTCCTCCTGTCAGCTCGGTGCGGTGGTGCGCGTCGGGTCGGACGATTACCCCACCGATATCGGCCGCGGCTGCACGGAGGATCTCGTGCCGCAGGGCTTGGGCCGCGGCGAGTCCCGCACGGAGTGGTGGGAGTGGAACGGGGTCGTGGTCAATGGGATAGCACTCGATACGCTGATGCCCGGATCCTACGAGATCCGCGGACTGGCCGGTGATCTCGAACGGAGCGCCCGGCGCACCATTCAGGTCGTGGCGCCGGGGCAGTAGCGTACCAGCCTACGGGCGGTAGGCTGGTAGGCTGGTAGGACGGTATGTACCTGCCTACCCTCCTACGTTCCTGCCGTCCTACATACCCGCTTACTGACTTACGCGCCTACCAGCATTTGTGATTAAACGCACAGTCACTTTCAGGTCTGCCTACTACCCTTGACGCCGGTAAGCCCGGGAGTCCGACGGTCCCAGTGCGGCGTGCGCCCCGGGGATCGAGACTGGCACCTTAGACAGAGGAGACGGCAGAGCATGAGACGGCACATCAGTATCATCTCCGGAATGGCCGCCGCGCTGGCACTGACGCTGTCGGCGTGCAGTGAGAGCCCCCTCGGCGTCAACGCGGGCGACCAACTGAGCGACGCCGAAATCCAGGCCCTGTTCAACCAGCTGGGCGAGGCGCTGGGCGACCCGAGCCCTTCGGCCAGCGTTGCCGCTCCCGAAGGACTCCAGCTGACAGAGATCCGCGTGAACCAGGACGTGAGCGTGACGGCCCCGTGTCAGTCCGGCACGATCAGCTTGGACGGGTCGGTCAGTGGCACGATTGATGACCAAACCTTGGAGGGTGACCTCAGGATGGGTGTCAGCGTCGACTTCGACGCCTGCACCTTCCCCGCGGAGCAAATCACGGTCACCGTGGACGGCGCGCCGAAGATCGAGTTCCAGGCCGACTACCTGTTCGCGCAGGAATCCTTTTCAGTGGAGGGATACCAGCGGGGTGGGTTCGAGTTCACGACGAGCGATGGGCGCGTTGGCAGCTGCGCGATCGACCTTACCTTCGACGCCTCCTACACCACCGGTTCGGCTACGGTGAGCACCATGAACGGGACCGTCTGCGGGCGCTCTGCCGCCAGCTTCGAGGGCTACACGGGCGCGTGATCGCGGAAGGCGGTCAGACCGGCTGAAACTGCGGCCGGGCCCAGTGGGCCCGGCCGTTCCATCTTCGCATGGGAACCGCCTGTCGGCATCGCGACTTCAATCTCCACCGCATCCGTCAGGTACCCGGCCGACGCGATGCTAAGACGCGATGCTCGCGGCGATGCCGATGCCGTCGTGCCGCGGCACGACGCTCGCCAGTAAGCGGCCGAGCGGGACTCGATTCCAGCGGTCGGTCCGGATGCGCAGACCGGTCACCCGCCTGCCACCGCACCAATGTCTCCGAAGATGAGCGTGCACGCTCAACCTACGAGCGACCCATGCTCGGAAACAGAGAGAGCACGGTCGGATTTCCCGCGCGACGCGCGGCGGTCAGGCGTGCTTCAAGCACAACGGCCGCTGGTACCACATATTGGTCGTAGCTTCTCTCTCGCGGGGATCGATCATGCCGCCAGGCGTGGAGCTTCCGTCGAATCCGCGCGGCCGCCGCCGAGGGCGTATCTCGTTCGCGGCGGTGCCCATGGAGCGTGCGACCTACCGGCGCATCTTCAAGCCGTTCGTGTTCCTGTCGAACGTCGCGTTCGCGGCCTGGATCTATCCGTGCTGGCGCACGGTGCGGATTACCTGGACACCGTCACTCGACGCGCTCGCACGCCTCACCGAAGAGACCAACCGTCCCCTGATCTTCTACTCGTGGCATGCGTATGAGCCCCTCACGATCTGCGCGTTCCGGGATGTGCCGCCCGGACTCCGGCCGACGGGGATCGGACACGACGGAGTGCTGTCGCGCATGCTGCAGCAGGCCACCGCGTGGTTCGGCTACCGCTTGTGGGTGTACCGCCGCCACTCACCGATCAGGCCCAAGCACCAGATCATCGAGATGGTCAAGGCGAGGGGATGCAATATCGGTCTGTTCGCCGATGCCGGTGGACCCTACGGCCGGGTCAAGCCGGGCCTGCCGGAGATCGCCCGGGAGACCAACGCGTGGCTCGTGCCGCTTATCGTTCGCGGCCGGCCGGCAATCGTGCTGCCATGGCCGCGGCGTTTCGGATTTCCGGTCCCATTCGGTTCCCTGCGGGCCCTGCGTGGCGAGCCGCT
>JAOTWK010000061.1 GCA_029862935.1 Gemmatimonadota bacterium
CCTCCGCCTCGCCGCCGTCCAAGTCCACCGAGGCGGCCCACACGCCATCGACGGCCGTGAGCGCATCCTCGACCTTCTGGCGGCAATGACCGCAGGTCATACCAGAAACAAGGAGAGAGATTCGGGCCATGGTCAGTTATCGGTTATCGGTAATAACGCCGTCAGCCATCAGCCATCGGCTTTCAGCGTATCGTCGTACGGGGAAAGCCTGCATCGGGCGGGTTGTCACCAAGATGCGCCGACCGCTGTAGCCAACAGCTGATGGCCACCAACTCATAGCTCAATACGCTCCCCGAGCCACGTGTCCAGGCTTGGCCTTGCCATGCACCGCGGTCAGGAATGTCTTGGCGAACTTGTCCGCTTCGCTCTCGCCGACCTGATCCGTCTTGAGTCTTATCAAGGTGTAGTGGCCACCTTCGGCCTCTACCCGGAGATCGATCCGACCGATGGTGCCCGTGTAGGCTCGCGAGCGATGATCGGTGTGCACCTGCTGCATGTGAGCGCCAAAGTGCCGGTCGGCCTCGACCAACACGTCGTCGGGTGCCACGGAGGTCCGATGGAAATATCGCATGGTCTAACTCGTCACCAGCTTTGGGGTGAACCGTCTGAGCCGTAAGCTGTTTCCCACGACGCTCAGACTGGACGCGGCCATCGCCGCACTCGCCAAAATGGGACTCAACAGCACGCCGGAGAACGGGTACAGCAGGCCCGCCGCGAGCGGGATTCCCAACACGTTGTAAATGAACGCGAAGAACAAATTGGAACGGATGGTTCGGTTGGTTCGGCGCGACAACTCCACGGCAGAGACCACACCCCACACATCTCCGCGGATGAGCGTGATGTCCGATGCCTCCACGGCGACGTCCGTGCCCGTCCCCAGCGCAAACCCGATATTCGCCTGCGCAAGAGCAGGCGCGTCGTTGATGCCGTCGCCCACCATCGCGACGACCCGTCCATCGGCCTGAAGCCGCTTGATCTCGTCTGCCTTGTCGCGCGGATCGACCTCGGCCAGGACCCGCTCGATACCCACCTCGTTGGCCACCAGCGCGACCGACTTCTTGCTGTCACCGCTCAGGAGATACACGTCGAGACCCAGCTCCTTGAGGGCGCCAATCGAACGCTTGGCGTGCGGCTTGATCTCATCGGTGATGACCAGAATGCCCTGGACCGTGTCGTTGATCACGATGACGACCGGGGTGCGTCCGGCAAGCATGTGCCGCTCAGCATCCTGTTCCAGCGATCCGAGCGAGAGGCTCCGCTCTTCAGCATGCCGCACACTGATGACCTCCACGAGGAGCTTCCCCACGATGCCACGGGCGCCTCGCCCTTCCATCGCCACGAACCGCTCGACGGAACCGAGCTCCAGCCCCTTTTCCTCCGCGGCCTGCACGATCGCCCCGGCCAGAGGATGCTCCGATCGCTTTTCCACCGATGCGGCCAAGCGCAGGATCTCCGCTGGATTGACAGCCGTCCCGTCCTGCCGCTTGGCGCCCAGCGCCTGGGTCATGACGGGACGCCCGACAGTGATCGTGCCGGTCTTGTCGAACACGACCGTGTCGATCTTCTGGACACCTTCGAGCGCCTCACCACCACGAATCAGGATGCCGTGTTCCGCCCCTTTCCCAGTGCCGACCATGATCGCCGTAGGAGTCGCGAGACCAAGCGCGCAAGGGCAGGCAATCACCAGCACCGTGACCATCGCCACGGTGGCGAACACGATCTTGGGATCCGGACCCACCACCCACCAGACAACGAACGACGCCAGCGCAATGGCGATCACGACGGGCACGAACACACCCGCCACCCGATCGGCGAGACGCTGCACCGGCGCTTTGGTGCCCTGAGCTTCTTCCACGAGGCGAACGATCTGTGCCAGGGCCGTATCCCTTCCCACCGCCGTGGCTTCATACGTGAAGGAACCAGTCTCGTTCAGGGTACCGCCAACTACCCGATCGCCTTTCTGCTTGGCAACAGGCATGGGCTCGCCCGTCAGCATTGCCTCGCTGACACTCGACTCCCCCGATTTCACGACTCCATCCACTGGCAGGGTTTCCCCGGGCCGCACGATCACGACATCACCCACGACCACTTCGTCGATCGGCAGATCGATGTCCTTTCCATCTCGCTGCACGCGCGCCGTCTTGGGACGCAGGCCGAGGAGTCGACGAATGGCCTGTGACGTCTGTCCCTTGGCCCGTGCTTCGAGCAGTCGGCCGAGCAGGATGAGCGCGATGATCGCACTCACTGCCTCGAAGTACACGTCAGCCGACAGACCCGCTCGCTCGAACACGCCGGGGATGAGCGCAGCGACGGTCGAGTAGAGAAACGCCGCGCCCGTGCCGACCGCGATGAGCGTGTTCATGTCAGCACTGCGATGCTTGAAGCCTCTCCACGCACCCAAGAAGAACTGGCGGCCGCACCACAGCAGCACAGGAAGCGTTAACACCAGCATGAACAGCTTGAGGAGCTGCGGACTGGTCGCCGCAAGATCGTAAAGCCCCGGCATCAGTCGCTCGAGCAGACTATCCAACGGTCGCACGAGTCGCGCAACAAGGTCATGTTCCTTGGCGCCCGCTCCCATTGCTCCCATGAGCGGCATGGAACCGACCATCGTCAGCGCAGCGACGAGCGCCGCCACCGCAAACTTCCACGTGAGTTGGCGGACTTCGGCACGGCGTTTGAGCCGCTCGCGCTCCACCGGATCCTCTTCCGCGACCGGGGCAGACACGCGGAACCCGGAACTGGCCACGGCCGTCTCGAGGTCACGTGCCGTCACCAGACCCGGCACGTATTCCACCCGCACCTCTTCAGTTGCCTGGTTCGCCACGGCGCTCAGCACACCGGGGAGCCGCTTCAATTCACCTTCAAGCCGCGCGGTTCCAGACGCGTAGTGCAGTCCCTCGATGCCGAAGGCGACGCTCGCCTTGGCGCAGTCGTAGCCGACCTCGCGGACGGCGCGCACGAGATCCGCCACCTTGACCGTCGACTCGTCGATGAGCACCGTCGCCTTGCCGGTGGCGTAGTTGACTGCGGCGTCCTGCACGCCAGGAGACTGAGTAAGCCGCTTCTGCACCGTGGTGGCACAGGCACCGCACGTCATGCCCTCGATCGGAAGCGTGATGCGCGCGCTACCCATGTTTCACGTGGCCCTTCCCAAGATTCGCTCTCGCCCCTTCCGTTCCAACCTGCGCAACGACGCGCCCCGTGAGCACAGACTTGCCACACCGAAACGGGTAGTCACCAGCAGCCGTCGGAACGAACTCTACGGCTGTCGTCTCGAATGCCGGCAGTGCCTGGTCGATACCGAGTCCTTCGAACACCACGCGTTCCGAGCACTCTGCGGTCTCATCACGATAGAAGAGGAGGCGCACCGGTCGGCCGGCCTCTACAAAGATGGCCGCGGGTTCGTAGCCGCCGCGCACCACGACGCGGACTTCCTGCACATCGTTCGCGGGGGCACGGGACGGTTCC
Source organism: Gemmatimonadota bacterium (assembly GCA_029862935.1). The sequence goes on from JAOTWK010000061.1 coordinate 3,472, forward strand.
GGGGTCGGCCTGGGACCCAGGAAGTACCATAACTCGCCGACGATCAGCCCGACGCCGAGTACGATCACGACGATGTCGATGAAGGTCACACCCTCTCGTACTCGTAGTACTCGACGCCGAGATGGGTGATCTGTGCCTCGCCCATCAACCAGCGCAGGGTGTTCTTGAGCTTCGTGTGCTGGATGAACAGGTCATGCTCGGGCGTGAGCTGCGGGGCGGCCATGGGGCTCTTGAAGTAGAAGGAGAGCCACTCCTGGATACCCGCCATACCTGCGCGTTGTGCGAGGTCCATGAACAGCGCCAAGTCCAGCACGATCGGTGCGGCGAGAATCGAGTCGCGACACAAGAAGTCCACCTTGATCTGCATCGGATACTCGAGCCAACCGAAAATATCGATGTTATCCCACCCCTCCTTATTGTCTCCACGAGGCGGGTAGTAATTGATCCGCACCTTGTGATAGATGTTGCCGTAAAGGTCGGGATACATCGAGGGCTGCAGGATGTGCTCGAGGACCCCGAGTTTCGACTCCTCTTTCGTCTTGAACGACTCGGGATCGTCGAGCACCTCGCCATCACGGTTGCCAAGGATGTTCGTCGAGTACCAGCCGGAAAGACCGAGCATGCGTGCCTTGAACATGGGCGAGATGACGGTCTTCATCATCGTCTGCCCTGTCTTGAAGTCCTTCCCGCTAATGGCGACCCCTTGCCGCTCAGCGAGTTCCTGAATGGCCGGCGTGTCGACGGTCAGGTTGGGTGCCCCGTTGGCGAACGGCACCCCTTCCATCAGACTTGCCCAGGCGTACAGCATCGAGGGCGCGATAGCGGGGTCGTTCTCGTCCATGGCAGCCTCGAAGGCCACCAGCGACTGATGTGCTGCGCCTGGTGCGATGAACACTTCCGTGGACGCACACCACACCAACGTGAGGCGGGAGCAGCCGTGCTGTTTCTTGAACTCCCGGATGTCCGCTCGCAGCTGCTCGGCAAGATCGCGCTTGCTCTTGCCCGTCTTGACGTTGGTCCCAGAGAGCCGCTTCACGTACGCCTGATCGAACACCGCAGGCATCGGTCGGAGGCTCCGGAGGAAGTCCCCGATCGGCTCGATGTGCTCGCTGTCCAGCACACCGGCGACCTTACTCGAAAGGTACGCGTCGTCTGGAATGGGATCCCAGGCGCCAAACACCAAGTCGTCCAACGCGGCCAGCGGCGCGAAGTCACGGATCAGCGGCGCGCGCCCGTCAGTACGTTTGCCCAGTCGAATGGTGGCCATTTGGCTCAACGCGCCGATGGGCTTGGCACGCCCGCGACGTACGTTTTCCACGCCCGCAACGAAAGTCGTCGCCACGGCGCCCAGGCCCACGAGAAGCACACCCAGCGGTCCCTCAGCCGGTGCGATGGATCGCTTCGATCCTTCAGTCACTGCTTCGTCCTTTCGTCGTCGACATCTCGGCGGGGGACATCTCCGACACCGGCGGCGCCCAGCGTGCCTTCGTCGGTCGTCGCGGGCCACGAGTCTTGTTCCGAACATGGACAATGCGTTGAACGACCGTGATCACCGCCAGCGCCGCGAGGACGGCCACCACCGCAAGGAGGAGGAATCCGCCCGGCCCGGCTCCGAAGAACAGGGTCGGGACGCCCAAGCCCAGAATCCGTTCGGCACGCTGCGCGATGCCAACCTTGCACTCCAAACCCAGTCCCTCAGCCCGCGCTCGCGCATACGATACGACCAGGCCCGCGGCCAGTGCCACAATGGTGGTGATGAGGGCGGGCACCTGCCACACGGCCCCAACACCGCCAGTGGCGAAGAAGACGGCGATCCCGCCATACATGGCCGACTCGCCCACCCGATCGAGCGTCGAATCGTAGAACGCGCCGAACTTGCTGACACTGTTCCCACCACGCGCGACCCGACCATCCAACATGTCCCCCACCCCGCTCAACAGCAGACACAACCCGCCAATCCGAGCGTAGCCGTACCCAAACGCAATTCCCGACCCGAGCAGCAGCAGGGTGCTGACCGTGGTAATGCCGTTGGGATTCACCCGTGACGCGATGAGACGCTCGACGAGCGGATTCAACGCAGCCTCGAAGGCGCGGCGAATGGGTCGGGGAATGAGCGTCATGGCCTACGGTTACAGGACGGTAAGGATAATGGCCACAACGGAGTACGGCAATTAGATCACCGATAGAGGAGGTAGCGCGCACGATCGACCTCGAACCGTCCGAGGGCCGATGTCCACCCCGCGGCGACCGCGTCGGCGGACTCGCCCGCCGAGAGCCGGCTCCACACGTCGTCCGTACCGGCAAGCTGGGCGAAACGACTCGCATTCACTTCGAGCGCGTCCGGGTGGCGCTCCCGGACTGCTGCCAGGAGCGCCAATGCCGCCGATATAGGATCGTACACGTCGCGATCTGTCACGTGCAGCCATACGGCCTCTACCCGCAGTCCGCCATACTTCCCATCCGGCGGGTGCTGCGGCGTGATCACGGTGTCTCGCATCAGGACCCCTGCGCGTTCTCCTACCCGCGCAACGACCGCCGCCGCATCGAGCCACGGTGCGCCGACCACTTGGAACGCGATCGGCGTACCGCGCCCCACCGACAGATTGGTCGCCTCAAACAGTACCGTTCCCGGATAATGGGTTGCGCTCGTGAGGTTCGGCATGTTGGGCGACGGTCGCACCCACGGAAGTCCTGTGACGTCGAACCACGCGTCGCGCGTCCACCCCGACGCCGGTACGACCCGCAGGTCGGCCCGAATCCCGAGGACCGCATTTCCGTAGATCACGATTTCCCCAAAAGTCATGCCGTGGCGGAGCGGAACCGGTGTCATCCCCACGAAGGACGCGAACGCGGTATCCAACACGGGCCCCTGCACGAGCACACCGCCAATAGGATTAGGTCGATCCAAGACGATGGCTGGGGTGCCGTGTTGGCGACACGCCTCGAGCGCTAGGAGCGCCGTGGACACATACGTGTATGGCCGCGCACCAACATCTTGGAGATCGATCACGAGCACGTCGATCTGTGCCAACATCTCTGCCGTGGGTGTGCGCGCTTCGCCGTAGAGGCTGAAGATCGGAATGCCCGTTGTGTGCACCGTATGCCCGATGCGGCTCGAGTCGAGCACACCTCGGTATCCATGCTCGGGCGCGAAGATTGCTGTAACTTGCGCTCCAACAGTGAACAGGCGATCCAGATCGCTGCGGCCGGCCGCATCGACGCCGGTTTGGTTGGTCAGAAGACCTAGCCGTCGATCGGCGATGAGGTGGATCGAATCGTCGAGCAGCACGTCGATGCCGGGCCGAACAGCCTCCCGGGTCGAAGTCGACTGAGCACACGATCCGGCGAGTTGCGCCGCTAGCAGTAACCCCAGGGGAACATATCGATGCGTCATCAGATCTTGTCCGTACTAGGCCTACTCGTGGCCGTGGGCTGTAGCAGAGCGACGCCGCCGGTACCGCCGGTCGTTCCCGACCCCGTCGCGGCCCTTCCGCCGGTGGTCATAGCACCGCCCTCAAAGATATACGTCGAGTCGCTGTTGGACTCGCTTTCGGTCCGCGAGAAGGTTGGACAGCTGGTGGTGCCCTGGCTCCTCGGGAACTACGCGGCCTTCGACAGCGAGGAATACGACACACTCGCCACCTGGGTCGACTCGCTCGGCGTGGGCGGGATCATCATCTCGGTGGGGCCACCGCTCGAGATCGCCGCCAAGTTGAACGCCCTGCAGGAGCGCGCGCGCGTGCCGCTCCTCGTCGCTGCTGATCTCGAATGGGGTAGCGGCATGCGCCTGCGAGGCGGGACGGCCTTCCCGATGCCGATGGCCGTCGCCGCAACTGGTCGCACGTGGGACGCGTATGAGCTCGGTCGTGTCACGGCCTACGAGGCCCGGGCCGTCGGCATCCATATGACGTACTCCCCGGTGGCCGATCTCAACAACAACCCCGAGAACCCGATCATCAACACGCGTTCCTTCGGTGAGGACCCGCAGCACGCCGGTGATCTGATTCGCGCGTATATCCGGGGCGCGCACGAGCATGGACTGTTCACCACGGCCAAGCATTTCCCGGGTCACGGCGACACCGACCTCGACTCTCATATCGAGTTACCGGTCGTGCCCGCGTGCTGGGATCGGCTGGACACGGTCGAACTGGAGCCGTTCCGGGCCGCCATTCGTGCGGGGGTGACCGCGGTCATGACGGCGCACGTCGCGGTCCCGTGCGTAACGGCAGACAGCACGGAGCCCGCCACCCTGTCGCCGGTGATGATGACCGATGTCCTGCGCGATTCGCTCGGCTTCGAGGGGATCGTGGTGACGGACGCGCTCACCATGGGGGCGATCGTCACGCGATACGGGACCGGTGAGAGTGCCGTCCGTGCCTTCCTTGCCGGCAGCGATCTCCTGTTGTTCCCGGCTGACCCACGTGCTGCCGTCCACGCGATGGTGACGGCGGTGGACTCCGGACGCATCACGATGGAACGCCTCGATCAGTCGGTGCGGCGGATGTTGGAGCTCAAGCGTAAGGCCGGACTGTTCCGCAACAGGATCGTTCCGCTCGACAGCGTGCCGACCGTCGTCGGGCGGCGGACCTTTCAGGCACTCGCGGACGACATGGCGGCGCGCTCCCTCACCCTGGTACAGCCGGGTCCGATCGACACATTCCGCCACACACGTCAGCCGGTCGCCGTCATCAGCTATGCGCGGGAGACCAACCTTTCGATCGGACGCACGCTCATCGCGGAACTCCGACGATTGGGGACCCCGGTCTCCAGCTTCCGGCTGTACCCTGCCTCCGGCACACTGTCTTACGATTCAGCCCGCGTCGTCATCGCCAGGCATCGTCGAGTGCTCTTCGCCACCAGCGTGCGCGTCATCTCGGGACTTGGGCACCTCGACATGCCGGATTCGCTAGCCACACTCATCCTCGAAACCGAAGCCAGCATGCCCACGCTGCTCACGTCCTTCGGCAGCCCCTATCTCCTGTCACAGCTGCAGGGCTTTGCGGGTGGCTACCTCCTGGCATGGAGTGACATACGATCGGCTGAGCTGGCCGTCGCGCGGGTACTGGCAGGTGGGGCACCGATCGGAGGACGCCTTCCGATTTCGCTTCCACCTGAGCACCCCATCGGGCACGGAATCCACCTGCCAGCCCTGGGCCCGCAGGCGGACACGACTGCCTCCATCACTCCCCCCGACACCGTGTGGGACCGAGAACGCCTGGATGGGGTGACACGATTCCTGAACGCCAGGGTGACCGAAGGCGTCTTCCCGGGCGGGGTGCTGGTCGTCGGACACAAGGGGCGCAACGTGTTCGAGCAGGCAGTCGGCGTCTATGGCGAGGACGACCAGAGGCCGGTATCCACGGGCACCATGTACGACCTCGCCAGTTTGACCAAAGTCATTGGACTGACCACAGCGACCATGCTGTTGGTGGCGGACGGCCGTCTGGACATCGATCGCCCGGTGCGCGACTACATCCCAGAGTTCACCGGACCCGGCAAGGAGAAGGTGCGAGTCACGCACCTTTTGACCCACACGTCTGGACTCCCGGCCTGGGTCCCGCTTCACCTCGAGACTGAGACGCGAGAGGAGGCCCTGCGCCAGGTGCTTGCGTCGCCCTTGGAAGCCGACCCCGGCACCACCTACGTGTACTCCGATTTGGGCGCGATCACACTGACGCACGTGATCGAGCGGCTTGCGGGGGAGCGGCTCGACCAGTTTCTCGCGCGACGTGTCTTCGGCCCACTTGGCATGAAGCACACGCAGTTCTTACCACCGGAGGAGTGGCGATCATTCATTGCGCCCACGGAACGCGATCCATGGCGCGGTCGGGTGTTGCGCGGCGAGGTCCATGACGAGAATGCCTCACGCCTGGATGGCGTGTCGGGCCATGCCGGATTGTTTTCCACCGGACGGGATCTGAGCATCTTTGCGCGCTGGCTTCTCGACGCGTACCACGACCGGCTGCCACCAGATGCCCCGGTGCGAATTCCTGCCCGTCTCGTGCGTCGGTTCACGAGCCGGCAGCCCCGACCCGCAGGCTCCACCCGCGCGCTCGGGTGGGACACCCCGTCGAAGATCGGCAGCTCAGCCGGTACCATGCTCTCACCGTCCAGCTTCGGTCACACGGGATTCACCGGCACTAGTATCTGGATCGATCCGACCGAGGACGTGTACATCATCCTGCTCACGAACCGGGTGCATCCGACGCGCGACAATCGCGCCCTCTTACGGCTGCGGGGCGCCATTGCCGATTCCGTCATGAGTGCCAAACGGTGACGGCGCAACCGGTTCCGTAGGGTGTGACCACCTTCCGTTGACACTCGATCCGGCACTCCATAAGTTGCGCGGACGAAGGAGGACTGACGTATGAGCACGACGCAACGACCTGACACCATTGTTGGGATTACTCTCACCGATCAGGCCGCTTCTCAGGTTCGATCGTTCATGGACCAGGAAGACGTGCCGGAGGAGACCGCGGGATTGAGAGTTTCGGTCCTTCCCGGCGGCTGCTCGGGCTTCCGATACGGTTTGAACATCGAGGAGCGCCCGTTGGACGACGACTACGTGCTCGAGATCCAAGGCCTCCGAGTATTCGTAGACGCCTTCAGTGCCCAGTACTTGAATGGAACGACCGTCGACTACGTGTCGACGATGCAGGGTGCCGGTTTCACGTTTGAGAACCCCAACGCTGCGGGCGGGTGCGGGTGCGGTAGCTCGTTCACCGTCTGATCGTTGGCCGGTCAGCCAGTTTGGACTGAGGGGCCTGTGACACGTGTCGCAGGCCCCTTTCCTCGTTTGAGTGCGACATGACACCGTTGGACTGGGCCGTGATGGCGGTGTACTTCGTCGCGGTCATTGCCATCGGCGCCCACTTTACCCGTCGGCAGCACGATGCTGCGGACTATTTCCTCGGACGCCACTCGTTGCCGTGGTGGGCAGTGATGTTCTCGATCGTGGCGACCGAGACGTCCGCCCTGACGGTGATCTCGATTCCCGGGCTCGCGACCCGCAGCGACCTCACGTTTCTCCAACTTCCCATCGGTTACCTCATTGGTCGCATCGGAGTCGCCATCTGGTTACTCCCCGGCTACTTCACGGGCGACAACGAAACGGCGTATTCCCGCCTGGAAACACGGTTCGGTCCCGCGACGCGGAAGGTTGCATCGGCCATCTTCATGGGCATTCGGGCATTGGGCGACAGCGTTCGTGTGTTCGCGACCGCCATCCCGCTCGCCATCGTCACAGGATGGACGATTCCGACGAGTGTCATCGTCGTCGCCGTGGTGACGCTGCTCTACACGTGGGCCGGAGGCATCAAGGCGGTCGTCTGGGTCGATGTCATGCAACTCGCCATCTACGTCGTCGGCGGAGTTGCTACCCTGGTAGTCGCATGGACCTTGCTCGATAGCCCTGCCGACTCGCTTGCTCGCGCCGCCGAGCTTGGCAAGCTTCGCACGTTTGACTGGTCATTCTCGTTCAGCACCACCTACACGTTCTTGGGGGGTCTGGTGGGTGGTGCATTGCTGTCCGCCGCCTCACACGGAACCGATCACCTCATTGTGCAACGGCTCTTGGCAACACGGAACCTACCCGACGCCCGAAAAGCCCTCGTGGGATCGGGCATTCTCGTGATCGGCCAGTTCGCCCTGTTCCTGCTCGTCGGAACGATGCTCTGGGCGGTCGGTGCAGACGATCCCAATCTCGCGAGCGACGCGCTCTTCCCCACGTTTGCCGTCGCACAGCTTCCGCCGGGGGTCGCGGGAATCGTCGTTGCCGGGCTCCTCGCCGCAGCAATGAGCACCGTGAGCTCATCGCTCAACTCGCTCGCCTCGGCCGCCACGCACGACTTCTATGCGCCCCTCAGCCGCCAACGGGAGCCCAAACATTTGCTGCGGGTCGGCCGCTGGGCAACCGTAGGTTGGGCAATCGTCCTCGCCGGAGGCGCCCTCTCGTTCCGTTCGACGGATCAGCCGGTGGTCGAGTTGGCACTCTCCATTGCCTCGATCACCTATGGAGCGCTGTTGGGAACCTACATGTTGGGGGGACTCCGTCGGGCGGCGCGTCAGACCGACGCTATCGTGGCCATCGGGGTCGCAACCGCATCCATGCTCGTCATCGTACTCGTGAAGCCTTGGGTGTTTGCCAACCTGGCCTGGCCGTGGTATGTGCCACTTGGCACACTCATCACTGTTGGCGTCGGAGTGCTCATGAGCGCCTTCCGCATCACACCACAAGCGTCCTGATGCTGTTGGTCGGCATCGACGGGGGCGCTTCGCACACCGAAGCCGTCGCGGGCACACGACCGGACAGGGTGCTGGCGCGATGGCACGGGGGGCCTGGTGCGGTACAGCCAGGCACGGAACCGGCGGCTGCACGCCAGATCGCCGCCGCCGTGCGAGCGGTTGTCGAGCAAGCCGGCCGCGCGGCCCCCCCGCAGGTCGTGGTCGCCGGCCTTGCAGGCGCCCGACGGGAGCAGGTACAGACACGAGTTCGAGACCTCGTTGTCGAGCAACTGGGTACA
>JAOTWK010000558.1 GCA_029862935.1 Gemmatimonadota bacterium
CCAACGCCAACCGCACGGCGGAAGGAACGAATCCGCTGTGCGGCGATCAGATCACGTTGTACCTGGTCGTGACCAACGACGTGATCGAAGACGTGGGCTTTCAAGGTGCCGGGTGTGCGATTTCGCAGGCATCGGCCTCGCTGATGACGGCAGCGGTCAAGGGCAAGACCAAGACCGAGGCCGATGCGTTGTTCCACGCGTTCCATGCGATGGTAACCGGTGGTCCCAACGGCGCGATCGACGAGAAGGCGCTTGGGAAGCTGGCCGCCCTGTCGGGCGTGCGGCAGTTCCCCGTGCGGGTGAAGTGCGCCAATCTGCCTTGGCATACCCTGCACGAGGCCCTAGCGGGCTCGGGCGGGAGTGTGTCGACCGAGGAGGCCGGATCGGACCCTCCGGACGACGGCGACCGCCAATGACGGATTTCCAGAAGGCCATCCCGCTCGACGATCTCCGGGACGGGATCCCGCTGAGCGTGACCCTACCGGACGACCGTCGGGTGTGTCTGGTGCGAGTTGGTGACCGGGTGTTTGCGATCGACGACCGGTGCTCACACGCGGACTTCCCCATGGCCGACGGAGAGATGGTCGACGATTTCGTGGTCGAGTGTGCGCTTCATGGAGCCCAGTTCGATATCCGCACCGGTGAAGTGCTCGAGCCACCGGCCGACGAGCCGCTGCCGACCTTTGAGGTGAAGGTGGATGGTGGCATGGTCTGGGTGGGTGGACCCGCGTCGTAGCTGACGTCGCCGCCCGGAGAGACCCGTCCGCCTCCCGAGACCCACCTAGCTGGGAGTGATGTCATGGCGACGACACTCCTCGGCAATCGCGCGGAGCTCCCGTCCGTCCATCGGCGCCGCCACGGCGCGACGGCTCCCACGCTCTGTCCAAACAGCGACTCCAAAGCCGTCTATGGATACAGCAACGACCTCCGAGCCGAGCCGTCTGCTCGTCGGTTCCTCAGGTGACCGCGCGAAGTAGGTAAGGGACTTTCCGTGGTAGCGGTACACGATTGCAGCGCTCGGCGCGCCCGACCACTCGGCAACGCGCGCCCCCGTCAGGACCGCTCCCGAGATACTGGGAGGGTCGACGGGAAACCCGACGTGTGCATTGAGCCACTCACGAACGACGGCAGGATCTGAGCTCTCGATTGCGATTGCCGCGGTCGTCAGGGCGATGCGGGCCTCCTTGGCGAGTGGCTCGGCAACCCGCGTGGCGGGCGATCCGAAGAGGACGATGAACAGCAAGCCGGCAGCGATCAAGCCGCCGCCACCGGCCACTGCCAGGCGACGCCCGCGGAGGCGTCGTCGCGACTCTTCGCGCAGCGACGTGCGTATGCTCTCGCGGAGATGCTGTGGTGCGCGGGTCCGACGTCCCCACGTTGTCAGTCGGCTGGCGATCGCTCGGGATACCTCGAAGAACCATTGACAGGAGCGGCAGCACGCAAGGTGCTCGAGCGCTCGCTCGGCTTCCCCCGTCGACCTTCGTGGCCTCGGCAGGGGATCGAGCGCGAGGCGGGCTTCTTCACAATGCACGGTAACGTTCTTCTCCGGGAACGCGATTGTTGGCGCGGTGCCTTCACGCCCGTGTTCCAGCCATGCAGTTCTTCAGGATAAACGGTCCGTCTCGAGCCACGGTTCCCTGTCGCGGGGTCCACGCGGTATTCTACAGGCTGTTCGTTCCCGTTTTGGCCGAGGTGCGAAGGAGATCGATGCAGAATCAACTGGTGATTGAAGCCCAAGATATCACGAAACGATTCGCCGGACATACAGCAGTCCGCGCTCTGTCTCTGCAGATACCGGCAGGTTCCGTGTACGGTCTGCTCGGACCCAACGGGGCCGGGAAGACCACCACGATTCGGATGCTCATGAACATCATCGTGCCCGACGACGGCTCGATCCGGCTGTTCGGACTGGAGGACTCCGGCCGAGATCTCAGCCACCGCATCGGCTACCTGCCAGAAGAGCGAGGGCTGTACCGGAAGATGCGGGTTCTGGACCTGGTGATCTTCCTGGCCGAAGCGAAGGGCGTGCCACGACGGACGGCAAAGCACGAAGGACTCGAGTGGCTCACTCGCCTCGGGCTGGGCGACTGGATCCGGAAGCCCGTGAGCGACCTGTCCAAGGGAATGCAGCAGAAGGTGCAGTTCATCTCCACGATCCTGCACCGGCCGGAACTCTTGATTCTGGACGAGCCGTTTTCCGGATTTGATCCAGTGAACACCCAACTCATGAAGGATATCGTTCTGGAGCTGGGCCGCCGCGGAACCACCGTGCTGTTTTCGACACACATCATGGAGCAGGCGGAGAAGCTCTGCGATTCCGTGTGCATCATTGCCCGTGGTGAGAAGGTGCTCGACGGCCGTCTGTCCGACATCAAACGTCACCATGGAGGACTGCATGTGATTGTCGCGGTTGAGCAGGGTGTCGAATCGGTCCACGCGCTGCTGTCCGATCGCTCACTCGTTGCAAAAGCGGACAATTACGGCTCCTATGCCGAGGTGGAACTGGTGGCGGGCTCCGATCCGCAGCGGCTACTCGAGGGGCTGATCCGGGCGGGAGCGAGAGTGCGCCGGTTCGAGATCGCCGAGCCCACGCTCAACAAGATCTTCATCGATATCGTCGGCGCAGATGCCGCAGCGCCGCGGGCTCAGGAGGCCCGGGTCCATGCGTAAGATCTGGGTCGTCGTGCACCGCGAGTTCGTGGAGAAGGTTCGCA
>JAOTWK010000062.1 GCA_029862935.1 Gemmatimonadota bacterium
ATCGTGGTGCCCCCGGGAGACGAACAGGCGTTCCTCACCCAGTTCGACCTCGCCGACATCCCGGGCATCGGACCCCGCTTTCAGCAACGGCTCAGATGGGTCGGACTCGTTACGGTGCCGGATGCGCTCCAGCACGACATCGCAACGCTAGGCGAATGGTTTGGCGAACGGACCGGCAAATGGCTGTATCGCCGCATTCGTGGAATCGACGCGACGCCGATCGAGCCACATCGGCGCTCCAAGTCCCTGAGCCGCGATGAGACATTCGCCGAAGATATCTCCGATGACGCCGCCCTCAGACGGGAGCTGCTACGGTTGGTCGATCGGGCGGCCGCCGATCTCCGCAAACACCAATGGACCGCCCGAACCATCACCGTTCGAATTAGAGATTACGACTTCCGCACCAGACAGAAGAGTCGCACCCTTACCGAACCCGTCGTCGCCGACCGCATCGTCGCGACGGTGGCAACGGACCTGCTCAGGCGTCTCCGCCACGCGCGGCGCGTGCCCGCAAGACTCATTGGCGTGTCGCTTTCGCAGCTGAACCATGAGGACAGTGTGGACCAGCTCTCGCTGTTCCCGGCTCCCGACGAGGCCCAGTTGGAGAGCGCCCGCGACCGGGCACTGTCACGAGCGCTCGACGCGGTCCGCAACCGGTTCGGGCAAAACGCCGTCGGGCGGGCGGGAGAACACGACTAGCCGCCGCGGTGCACAACCTGGAACTCCGGCGGGAACGGTCGGTATGTTCAGGGTATCCACCGCCTCACTCACCTCAAGGGAGCCATCCTGCCCCGCACCGTCGTCCTCCCGATCGCGGGCCTCGCGGCTTTGGCCCTGGTAGCACCTCTTCACCGGCCTGCGGACGTGCTCCGACAGGGTGCTGTGCGCCAGGACCTCGAGGACTCGCAGCGGGAGCCCGCAAACCGCGCGTTCTACTTCACCCGTGCGCAGTACACGAGCTGGGAAGGTCGGCGCTTCGGCAGCTGGGCGGTGGATTTCCCCAAAGCGGATCGACAATTCCTCATTGGGTTGCGACACCTGACCAACATCGACGCCTACGAGCAAGAACACCCGGTCCGCCTGGACGATCCGGAGCTGCGTCGGTTTCCCTTCCTGTATGCGCTCGAGGTCGGTTACATGTCCCTCACGGCACCCGAAGTCGAGGGCCTGCGTCAGTACTTGCTGGCCGGTGGATTCCTCGTGATCGACGACTTCTGGGGCTCGCGGGAATGGGACAACTTCGAGGTCGAGATACGGCGCGTGCTCCCCGAGTATGCCATCGTCGATATCGATCCGACTCACCCGCTCCTCCGAGCGTTCTACCACATCGACGAGATTCTCCAGGTGCCGGCACGGGGGCGCGGCGTCGGCAACCGGCCGACGTGGGAGCGCGACGGATACGTGCCGGCCCTCAAGGGAATCTTCGACGATGACGGTCGCCTCATGGTCGTCATCAACTGGAACACGGACCTCGGAGATGCCTGGGAGTGGGCCGAGGATCCCTGGTACCCCATTCGATACTCCAACTTCGCGTACCAGTTGGGCGTAAACATGATTGTGTACGGCATGAGCCATTGACGTGATGCTCGAGAAACTCTTCCAGCTCCTATTCAAGTACCGGCCCGTTGTGTTCGAGCAGGGTCGACTTGGGTTCGAATCGCCGTGGCCGGTAACTCTGGTGCTCTTGCTCGGCGCCACCGCGGCCGGCATCGCACTCATGGTCTATGCACGCACGCGACAGCTCGACCGAAGAGACCGGCTCATCCTCACGTCCCTGCGGATCGCAGCATTCGCAATTCTCGCCCTCTGTCTGGCACGTCCGATCTTGGTGATCGCAACAGTGGTTCCTCAGCAAAATTTCCTTGGCATTCTCATTGACGATTCGCGCAGCATGAAGATCGCCGATCAGGGCGACCGGCCACGCAGTGACTTCGTGCTCGAACACTTCGCAGAGCAAGACGGTGCGCTGCTCCAGGCACTGTCCGAGCGCTTCAAACTCCGGTTCTTCCGATTCTCCGAAACAGTTGCTCGGTTGCAGCAGGCCGACGAGCTGACGTTCGCCGGGCGTCGTTCCGACCTGGGGCGTGCGCTCGAAACGGCCCGCCGCGAGCTGGGGGCGGTACCGCTGGCCGGGCTCGTGCTGGTCACCGACGGCGCCGACAACGCGGAGAGCTCGCTGACTGACGCCCTGCTGCAAGTCCAGGCGGCCGGCGTGCCCGTGCATACGGTTGGGCTCGGCCGCCCGCGGTTCGACAAGGACATTGCGCTCGAACGAGTCACCGTTCCCCGCACCGTTCTCGAAGGATCGTCGGTAGCGGTCGATCTCACCGTGACACACCGCGGGCTCGGCGGCGAGACGATACGGGTGACCGTCGAAGACGCCGGCCGTATCGTGGCGGCAGAGGAGGTTCGCCTCTCGCGCAACGCCGAGGCCGATCTAGTCCGCACGCACTTCGCGGCGTCCGAGCCGGGCCCGCGCCTCATTCGATTCCACGTCACTCCGGTCGACGGCGAGGTCGTTAGGGAAAACAACACCATCGAGACCCTTCTGGTCGTCGAAGATGACCGACGACGGATCCTCTACTTCGAGGGCGAGCCCCGGTTCGAGGTCAAGTTCGTCCGACGCGCGGTGGCTGACGATGAAAACCTCCGCGTCGTCGTGTTGCAGCGGACCGCTGAGGACAAGTTCTACCGCATTGACGTCGACGATCCCGACGAGCTGTCTGCAGGGTTCCCCACAACGCGAGAGGAACTGTTCCGCTATCATGGGCTGATTCTGGGATCCGTCGAGGCGAGCTTCTTCACACACGATCAGCTGACCATGATCGCCGATTTCGTGAGCCGGCGCGGAGGTGGCATGCTGGCACTCGGTGGCCGACTCGCCTTCGCGCGCGGTGGCTACGCCGGTACAGCCCTCGCGGAAGCACTCCCCGTCTACCTCGACTCGGAGACCAACTCGGACACCGGTGGATTCTTCGCAGAGGTCGCGGTCGAGCCGACATCGCTGGGCCGCGCACATCCGGTGACCCAGCTCGCGCCCTCGATGGACGCGTCGGAAGCACGCTGGAAAGATCTGCCGCCGGTCTCGATGCTCAACGCGGTGCGGGACGTCAAGCCTGGTGCCAGTACCCTGCTGCTGGGCCGAAGTGGCGAGAGCCGTGATCCGCTCGTGGTCTTGGCGTATCAGCGGTACGGACGGGGTAAGGCGTTGGCGTTTCCGGTCCAGGACTCGTGGATGTGGCAGATGCATGCGGACATCCCGCTGGAAGACCAGACCCACGAGACGTTCTGGCGCCAGCTCCTTCGGTGGCTGGTGACCGACGTGCCGAATCACGTGAGCGTGTCCGTGTCGACAGATCGCGTGGAGCGGGACGGGCTGGTGAGCGTCACGGCCGATGTATCCGATTCAGGCTACGTCAAACTCAACGGTGCAGACGTCACCGCCACGGTCACTAGCCCAAGTGGCGCGGAACGAAGGGTCCCGATGGAGTGGACCGTCCAGCGGGACGGCGAGTACCGCGCGGCCTTTGTGGCTGACGAAGACGGGCTCTACGACGTCCACGTCGACGCCCAACACAGCGGAGTGCCGCTTGGCGGTGGCCGGTCATTCGTGCAGGCCGGGGATCTCCAATCGGAGTATTTCGGGGCAGAGATGAACGAGTCACTGCTCGAGCGGATCGCCGACGAGACCGGTGGTCGTTTCTACACGCCTGAGACGGTGAACTCGCTTCCCGAGGACGTGAGCTTCACCGAGAGCGGAACCACGGTCCAGGAGCGCCGCGACCTGTGGGACATGCCCGTGCTGTTCTTGATACTTCTCACGCTGATCGGCGTCGAGTGGGGCTATCGACGCTACCGAGGCCTGGCATGACGAGACATTGCATGCGTGCCTGGCTGGTGGCACTGCTCTCGCTCGGACCCGCAAGTGGGGAAGCGCAGACGTATCTGCTCGTGGTGAGTGGCATAGGAGGAGAAGCGCAGTACCGGGCATCGTTCGACGAGTGGAGCACGACACTGCTCACGGCTGCACAGGACAGGTTGAAACTGCCCGCAGACCACATTGTCTACCTTTGCGAAGACCCCGACGTGGTCGCCGGCAGTCGCAAGTCAACCAAAGCGAACTTGGATGCCGCTGTCATGGAGATCGCGAGCCGTGCTGAGCCAGACGCGCTCGTGGTCATCGTGTTCATCGGTCATGGAAGCGCGGTTGGCGGGAGCGCCCGCATCAATCTTCCGGGTCCCGACGTCAGTGCCGAAGACATTGCCGCGTTGCTCACGCGCTTCCCCACCCAGCAACTCGTCGTGGCGAACCTCGCGAGCGCGAGCGGTGATTTCTTGCCAGTCCTTTCCGGGTCCCGCCGAACGATCATCACGGCCACCAGGTCGGGACGCGAGCGCTATGAGACCGTCTTTGCGAGCTTCTTCGTTCGCGCCTTTGCCTCCGACGGTGCCGATACCGACAAGAACGAGCGTGTCTCTGTCCTCGAAGCGTTTGAGTTCGCGCGGCGCGAGGTGAACCGTCACTACGACACGGGGAATCGCCTCGTCACCGAGCACGCCCTGCTGGACGACAACGGGGACAGCAAGGGCAGCACGGAGCCCGACCCTCGAACTGGGGACGGTGCCATCGCCGCATCACTCTTCTTGGACAACCCACTGGCGGCGGCGGTCGCGACACTGCCCGACGACCCCGAGCTCCGCGCGCTCTACCAGGCACGGCAGCGGCTCGAACAGGCGATTGCAACTCTGCGCGCCCGCAAGGATGAGCTCGCGCCCGACATCTATGAATCGGAGCTCGAACGCCTCGCGTTGGAGCTCGCGCGTACGAGCCGCACGATCCGAGAACGAGAGACGAGGAACCCCGAATGAGCATCGGACGGGTGAGAGTATTCGTCGTCGCGCTCACGGCGAGCCTCGTCGTGTTCAGCGGCACGTATGCGCAAGACGAGCTCGCGACGGCACGGACAGCCTACCTCGAGGGTCGCTACGACGACGCCATCGATGGACTCACCCGCTTGGCACGGCGACAGCCCGCTGCGAGTGACGTCGGTCGCGCGCTGGTACGCGCACTCGCAGAAGTCGGGCGGTACGACGAGGCGAACAACGCCGCCGAACGGTTCATTGCAGCCAACCCCGATTCGCCGGAACTGTGGACGAGCTTCGGGCGCGTGCTGCTCCTCCAAGGCGCTCGCGCCAAAGCGCGGGACGCGTTTGCTCGCGCGGTGGCCGGGCGGGCGTCCGATGCCCTCACCGGCAAGCTCGAGCTTGGGCTGCTTCTCTACCACAGCGGTGACGTGGCCGCCGCGATGCGCACGTTCGACTCGTTCATCGACACCTACAATCAGAGCCGCAGCCTTTCGTCCGGAGATCTGACCGCGGTCGCCACGGCTGTTCGATACCTCGGCATCGCCAACTCCGACTTGTTCCACGACGCACTCCGTACGTACGACGAGGCCATTGCCGCGGACCCCGACAACGTCGAGGCTCGTCTCCTCGTGGGGAACTTGTTCCTCGACAAATACAACGGCTCGGACGCGAGGGAAGCCTACGACGCCATTTTGGAACGGAACGGCGATCACCCCGACGCGCTCCTGGGCCTCGCTCGAGTCAGACGGTTCGGCGGATCGCCCGAAGCCATGACACTCGTGAATCGGAGCCTCGAGACCAATCCCAACTCGACCCAGGCGCGAGTCTTCCGCGCCACGCTGCTCGTCGAGCTCGAAGACTTCGACCGTGCCACCCAGGACATCGACCACGCCTTGGGCATCGACCCGACTGACCTGGATGCGCTCGCAGTTCGCGCCGCCGTCCAGTTTCTCCGCAACGAGCGCCCGGCGTTCGATCGGACCACAACCCATGTGCTCGAGCTCAATCCGCGCTTCGGCGGTCTCTTTGTGACGCTCGCAGAGGTGAGCGCCAGAAACCGCCTGTATCAGGAAGCGGTTGGCTTCGGCACGCGTGCCGTCCAAGTCGATTCGTTGTCGTGGCGCGGGTACGCGGTGCTCGGAACCAATCAGCTGCGGGTTGGCAACATGGGTGCAGGTCGGGCAAATCTGGAAATCGCGTTCCAGGGCGATCCATTCGATGCCTGGACCAAGAACACGCTCGACCTGCTCGATGAACTCGACCGGTTCACTACGGTTCCGACGGAGCGCTTTCACATCGTGAGCGATCGGAACGAGTCCGACGCGCTGTCGCTGTACATGACGGAGTTGGCCGAGGAGGCCTATGCCAGGCTGGCAAACAGGTACGGCTTCCGACCACACACGCCGATCCGTGTGGAGGCGTTCACGCGCCACGCCGATTTCTCCGTCCGGACCATCGGTCTCGTCGGGCTGGGCGCACTCGGCGTGAGCTTCGGGCCTGTGGTCGCAATGGACTCGCCATCGGCCCGAGACATCGGATCTTTCAACTGGGGATCCACCCTGTGGCACGAGCTCGCCCATACGTTTCACCTGGGCTTGAGTGAACACCGAGTGCCACGGTGGCTTTCCGAGGGGCTGGCCGTCTTCGAAGAGCGACAGGCGCGCGACGGGTGGGGCGACGCGCTCGATCCAGGCTTTCTGCTCGCCTTTCGCGATGGACGGTTGCTGCCAGTGAGCGAGCTCAACAACGGGTTTGTCCGTCCCACGTTCCCGGAGCAGCTTGGGTACTCCTACTACCAGGCATCGCTCGTCTGCGAGTTCATCGAGCGGGACCACGGCTTCACGGCGTTTCCGCGCATGCTCCGCGCGTATCGCGACGGGAAGAGTGCCAGGCAGGTCTTCCGCGACGTGCTCAGCACCGACCTGGATGAGTTCGACGAGGCATTCGAGGATTACCTTCGCGCGCGCTTCGAGCGCACCCTCGCAGTCCTCAAGCCCGTCGAGACCCCCGGTCACGGCGGCGAGCACTCGCGCGACGCGATTCTCGCCCGTGCGCGGCAGGACCCCGACGACTTCCTGGCGCTGGTCGCGGCGGGACAGTTGCTCATCGAGGAACAGCGCTTCGACGAGGCAGAGCCAGTCCTCGTGCGGGCCAAATCGCTGTTCCCGGAATATGCGGGCGTCTCGAGTCCCTACTGGTATCTGGCGCGCCTCTTCAGGGAGCGCGGTGAGCTGGACCGCGCCGCGCGAGAGCTCGATGACTTGACTGCGCGAAATGCCAGCCACTACCGGGCGCTGCTGGCGTTGGCCACCATTCGTGACACGCTCGGGGCGACGGCCGACGCGGCTGACGCATTGGAGCGATCGATCTACGTCTATCCGTTTGACGCTGACGTCCATCGACGGCTCGCTGAGCTGTCGGCCGAGCTCGGCACGTGGTCACGAGCGGTTCGTGAGCGCCGTGCGGTACTCGCACTCGATCCGGTCGACAGGGCCGAGGCCCAGTATCAGCTCGCCCGAGCGTACATGGGCGCCGGCGATCGTGAGAACGCCCGGCACACGGTGCTGAGAGCACTCGAGATCGCGCCCGGGTTCGAGGCCGCCCAGGATCTGCTGTTGGAGATACACGATGCTCGATCGAATCGGTAACGCCCTGACGATCCGAATGATCGGCGTCGCCGCGGCAGCACTTTTATTGTCAGTGCCCACCGATCTCGACGCCCAACAGCGTTCTCGCTCCAGACGGTTCGGCGAGGTGCCGAACGTCGACAATATCAACTTCGAGGAGTTCAACGTCGCGTACGACGGCCGGTTCGCCTTCGTACGGCTCCGGTACACACCGGACTGGGCCGGCTGGGGGGGCGGTGGCGGATTTTTCGGCGGCATCAACTTCCAATGGGATCACGACTACCCGCGCGCCGAGCGGCATTTTACCAAGATCCTGAGCGAGTTGACGACCCTCGACCCAATCGTCGAGCAGAGCAACATCCTGGCGCTCGACGATCCAGAGCTCATGCGCTATCCGGTCGCCTACCTGTCGGAGCCCGGACACTGGACCATGACCGATTCCGAGGTGGAGGCATTTCGCGCCTACCTGCTCAAGGGCGGCTTCGTGATCTTCGATGATTTTGCGGAGTCACAGTGGTTCAACTTCGAAGAGCAAATGCAGCGCCTATTGCCCGATCTGCAGCTGGTGAGACTCGAACCGTCACACCCGATCTTCCACTCGTTCTTCGAGATCGAAACCCTCGATCAGTTCGTGCACCCACTGCGGCAGTGGCTGCCGTCGGTGTTCTATGGCGTGTTCGAGGACAACGATCCCACCAAGCGCCTGTTACTCGTCGCCAACTACAACAACGACATCGGCGAATCCTGGGAGTGGTCAGACCGAAGCTTCATCCCAATCGATTTGACGAACGAAGCGTACAAGCTGGGCATCAACTACATCGTTTACGCCATGACACACTGATGGGAGTCACATGACCACACAACCGGTAGCCCTCGACACCCCCGACGACATCGCCTTGGCAGATCGGCTGACGGCCGGCAGGGCGCGCGTGCTCGAGGAGCTTCGCAAGCTCATCGTCGGCCAGGAAGCAGTTGTCGATCAAGTGCTGCTTTCGCTGTTTGCCGGCGGCAACAGCCTCATCGTGGGCGTGCCGGGTCTGGCCAAGACGCTTCTCATCCACACGATCGCCGAGGTGCTGGACCTCGACTTCTCACGCATTCAGTTTACGCCCGACCTCATGCCGTCTGACATCACCGGGACCGACCTGGTGCAGGAAGATCCAGAAACTGGCCAACGCCGGATGGTGTTCATGCCGGGCCCGATCTTCGCCAACATCGTCTTGGCCGACGAGATCAACCGCACACCGCCCAAGACGCAGGCAGCGCTGCTCGAGGCCATGCAGGAGCATCGCGTGACGGTGCAGGGCCGCACGTACGATCTCACCGAACCGTTCTTCGTGTTCGCCACGCAGAACCCAATTGAGTTGGAAGGCACCTACCCGCTGCCAGAAGCCCAACTCGACCGCTTCATGTTCAATATCGTGATCGACTACTCACCCGAAGACGAGGAGCTGGACATCGTTCGCAGCACGACGGCGATTCAGGACTACTCCTTCGAGCATGCCATCACGGGTCGCGACATCGTCGCATTCCAGGAACTGGTCCGAAAGGTCCCCGTCCCCGACGCCGTGTTGCGCTACACGGTTCGACTGGTGCGCACCAGCAGGCCAGTCGAACCCGACGCTCCAGATTTCATCACGAAGTGGGTGTCGTATGGCGCCAGTGTACGGGCCGCCCAGTACCTGATCCTGGGTGCCAAGGCTCGCGCACTGCTGAGCGGCCGGTACCACGTGACGTTCGAGGACGTGCGCGCACTGGCTCACCCGGTGTTGCGGCATCGGATTCTCAAGAACTTCCATGCGGAATCGGAACGGATCACCACAGATCAGCTGATCGATCAGCTG
Source organism: Gemmatimonadota bacterium (assembly GCA_029862935.1). Next base: position 9,338 of record JAOTWK010000062.1, read on the forward strand.
CTCGACGCCGTTCCCGAGCCTCGGTCGGGCATGTGAGTACCACGCGGTTCCTCGACCCGCACGTGCTGTCCAGAATCAACAACCTGGACCTTTTGGCACGTACGGTGGTGGACGGCTTCATCAATGGCCTTCACCATTCCCCGTATTTCGGGTTGTCCGTCGACTTCGCCGAGCATCGTCCCTACATGCCTGGTGATGACATTCGGCGCGTCGACTGGCGAGTGTTCGGACGTACCGACCGCTTTTACGTCAAGGAGTATGAAGCCGACACCAACGCCAACTTCAGCATCCTGTTTGACGTCTCCTCGTCGATGGGGTACGGCAGCCACGGCATCAGCAAGCTCGACTACGGTCGCTACTTGGCAGCGTGCCTCGCCTATTTCTCCCGACAGCAGCGCGATCGGGTGGGCATCGTGACGTTCACCGACGACGTGGTCGACTACGTGCCCTGCTCGGCCAAGCATCTGGAAGTCGTGCTCCACACGATCGATCGCATGGAACCGCGTGGGCCTGGTTCCTTCGAGGCACCGCTGCTCAAGGTGGCGGAGATCCTGAGGCGCCGAAGCATTCTCCTCGTCATCTCGGATCTCTACGATGACCCGGCGACGATTGTTCGCGCCCTCGACCGACTCCGCCACAAAGGCAACGACGTCATCGTGTTCCACGTGCTCGATCCCGCCGAGATCCACTTCTCCTTCGACGAGGCCGCACAGTTCGAGGACCTGGAAACCGGCGAGCGGATGCCTGTCGTGCCCGAGACACTGAAGGAGGAGTATGGGACCCTCCTCTCGGAGCACCGTCGACACCTCACCGATCTCATGGGGCAACACCAGCTCGACTATCACTTCTTCGACACGTCTGCGCCGCTTGACTACGCGCTGTTCGCGTACTTGTCTCTGCGGGAGCGGCTGAGCCGGGTGCGATGATGAGTTTCTCGTTCCTCGCACCGCTCTTCCTCGCGGGTTTCGCTGCGGTCGCGATCCCGATCCTCGTTCATCTCACCCACCGCGAGCGGCGCGATACGGTGCTGTTTCCGTCGCTCATGTTCGTCCGACGCGTACCGTTTCGGACAGTGCGGCGGCAACGGATCCGACACTGGCTTCTCCTCTTGCTTCGAGCCGCAGCGGTGGTGCTGCTCGTAGCCGCGTTTGCTCGGCCGCTCCTCGATACGCCGGGACTTGGGAGCGCAGCCCTTGGCACGGCCCGGGAAGTGGTCATACTGCTCGATCGATCTTCCAGCATGGGGTTCGGTGATCGCTGGACCCGCGCGACGGAGGCGGCAACCCGAGCCGTCGATGGCCTGGGGCCGGCCGACCGCGCGACAATCGTGCTGTTCGCCGATCGAGCGGAAGCCGTGAATCAAGCGACTGGCGATGCCGCAGCGCTTCGTGCCACGATCGACGCGGCTCGCCCCAGTTCCCGGCGCACCCAATATGGCCCCGCCCTCCAGCTCGCCCGGGACATCCTCGAAGCGTCGGAGCTCCCACGGCGAGAAGTCCTGTTCGTCACCGACTTTCAGCGGGCCGGCTGGCAGGGACAGCAGGATCTTCGCTTGCCGGATGGGACAACGCTCTCGACGGTCGACGTTGGGGAGGACGCTTTGGCCAACGTTGCCGTCACCGGTGCGTCGGTCGAGCGAGTTGGAACCCAAAATCGGGGCAGTGTGACCGTGTTGGGCCGGATCGCCAATCTCGGTACCACCCCAATCGCCGATCTCGACGTGACACTCGAAATCGACGGCCGCGCCGTGGCCGCGCAGACGATCGCCGTTCCTGCCAATGGTGCGGCGTCGCTACGATTCGCCGCGGTTTCCGTGCCGGGTCGCGAGACACGAGGTCGCATGCGCATCAGCGGCGACGGGCTGCCGACCGACGACGTGTTTCACTTCGTGGTCGCCCCACCCACCAGCATGCCAATTCTGATCGTGCGCCATCCCAGCGCCGGCGCCAGCGAGTTGCTGTATCTGCGCGAGGCCCTTGCCATCGGCTTCGATCCCTCCTTTGATGTCGCGGTGACGTCGACTGCAAGACTCGGAGCCGGAGATTTCGAAGGTCGCGCACTCGTCGTGCTCTATGACACGCCGTTTCCCCAGGGAGCCGTTGGCGCGCGTCTCACCCAGTTTGTGCGAGACGGAGGGGGACTCTTCGTCGTGCTGGGCCGCCGCACCGGCGGAGCCGCGTGGACCACGGAGCTCAGCGAGTCGCTGGGCACGCTGTCGACCCCAACCGATCGCCTCGACGCCCGCGGAGGCACAGTCAGCATCCTCGACTACCGGCACCCGCTCTTCGAACCGTTCGGAGCGCCGCGGAGTGGTGATTTTTCGGCCGCACGTTTCTTCCGGTATCACCGCTATCAGCCGGGCCCGACGTCGGTCGTTCTCGCCCGGTTCGACGACGGTGCAGTGGCGCTCGCAGAGACCCCACTTGGTGAGGGGCGCGTGATGGTGTGGACCTCCGGACTCAGCAACCAGTGGAACAACCTGCCCGTCCAGCCGGTGTTTCTACCCCTCATGCACCAGCTCGGACGCCACTTATCTCATTATCGCCCAACACCGATCGCGTACGTGGCGGGTCACGTCATCGACGTCGATCACGATGCTGCGGTGTCTCCGCGGCAGGCG
>JAOTWK010000063.1 GCA_029862935.1 Gemmatimonadota bacterium
GAAGCCGGCAAATCTGTTCACCTGCTGGGTTGGGCTCGAGCCGGACTTCGTCAAGGTGCTCGATTTCGGTTTGGTGAAAGGACAGCTTGGTGAGGTGGGCGAGCAGGCGAAACTCACCGCGCCCGATATGGCCACCGGAACCCCGGGGTACATGTCCCCCGAGCTCGCCCGAGGGGAAGACATCGACAGCCGCGCAGACATCTACGCGCTGGGCTGTGTTGCGTATTGGCTGCTCACGGGCCGGCTGGTCTTCGATGCGTCCACGCCGATGAAGATGATGCTGGCGCATATCCGCAACACGCCCCTCCCACCGTCGCACCACTCGGAGCTATCCATCAGCCGGGAGTTAGATGAGCTGATTCTGAGCTGCTTGGAAAAGGATCGTGAGCGTCGTCCATCGAGCGCGCTGGAGCTCGCACGCCGGCTGGTCGCATGTGATGTCGGCCCGCCGTGGACAGCCGAGATGGCAGAGCAGTGGTGGAGGACGAACCTCCCGGAGCTCGTGCCGGAGCGCTCGAGTAAGCGTCCGACGGTCAGTTCGTGAACGAGCGTTCGGTCAGGCCGTTGCCATCGCCGGCTCGAGCACGCCCTGGTCGCACGCGCAGTCTTCCATTACTTCGGGACGGTTGGTGTGCCACCACCGGAGGGCACGCTCCTCGGTCCATGGCTCGTCTACACCGATCGCCGTGAGTCGCTCTGCGAGCACGCCGGCGTTCGCTGGACGACCCTCGGGTTGCTTGGTGAGACAGTCCAGGATCAGTCGTTCGAGCTCGGTCGGGATCGAGAGCTCAGTCCGATGCGAGGGCGGAGTGGGCGGATCCGTGATGTGCCGGTGCATCATCTTCATCGGTGTGTCCGCTTCGAACACGAGTTGCCCGGTGAGGAGATAGTACAACACGCATCCGACCGCGTAGACATCGACCCGGCTGTCGATGTCGCTTTCTCCCATCGCCATTTCTGGTGCCATGTAGGCCGGTGTGCCGGTGGTCATTCCCTGTTGGGTGAGCATTGTCTGCTCGCGGCTCTCTTGTGTCTTGACAAGCCCAAAATCGAGCACCTTCACGAAGTCGACCTGCAGTCCCATGCGCGTCGTGAAGATGTTCGACGGCTTGACGTCCCGATGAATCAGACCGCGGGCGTGCGCCTCGGCGAGAGACAGGCACACTTGTCTCATGATTGCAATTGCCCGTTCCGCGGGCATCGGCCCGTGGTGTTCGATCAGCTCGTCCAGGCTCACGCCGTCGAGCAGCTCCATCACGTAGTAGAATGCGCCGTCTTCCGTGGCCCCGAAATCGTACAGCTCGATCGTGTGCGGCGAACGGAGGGAGGCCGAGGCCTGTGCCTCGCGCTTGAACCGCTCGACCATGACACGCGCTGCATCCGGATTCTGGGCGCCGAGCAACTCGGGCCGAATGAGCTTGATCGCGGCCTGTCGAGCCAGCAGGCGATGCTCGGCTCGGTGCACCGTCCCCATACCGCCGCGTCCCAGTTCATCGCCTAGCCGGTAACTCCCGAGATCACGTGCCCGCCGTGCTTGCCGTCCCAGCACGCGGATTAGCTTGGCCGGTACGACGGCCAGCAATGCGCAGAAATAGGTACCCAGGAATTTGAAGCCCATGGCGGCGAGCGGTGCGTCGTACTCGACCCCCCGCAATTCGGCCACGAAGAGCCCGAACGGATCCATTGACGCCGCGAGGAGGCCAGCCAGCAAGATCTTACCAGGGGTGTTTGGCGCAATTGCGGGGTATGCGAGCACGACGACGGCAATCCACGAGACCCCGCGTCCCTCGAATCGGGGGACCCACTGATTGAGAATGCCGATCAAGAGCGCCGTGAGCACCATGAAGACGAGGCTCAGGTCCAGCAGGAGGTTGGGCCGATGGTGGAGCTTGCCGGCGAGCACGACCATGCTGAGGGACATCACGAGCCCGATGCCCGCAAACACATTCCCCGGCATCGGGAAGGCGAAATCGGTCATGGAAATGGTGTGCTCGTGGCCGTGCACCACGTTGGCCATGAATAGCGCAAAGGCCCATAACAGGGCGAAGGCGATCCCGAGAATGCCGACGCGCTTGCACGACTGCTCAATCACGTCGGAAGGAAGGGAGATCAGCGGGGCCGTCGCCCGTCCCTGCGGCGTGGACATCGCGGCGATCAACCGGTTGTCAGCCATCAGGTCTCCAATTCACGTCGTTGCCACTGCCAACTCAGTCGGTTGGCGCAGCTCCAGCCTTACGTTGAGCGATCTTGGCATCAAGGCTCAATGTCCCAGCCCCAAGCGCCGAGAGTGCCAAGAAGATGAACGAATAGAGCATGGCGCGCTCACCGCCATTAGACCACCACCAGAGGCTGCCGTTTCCTGCCACGTGGATCCAGAAGTACGCGACTGCCATCTGCCCTGAGAGGATAAAGGCCGTGGGTCGTGTGAAGAGCCCAAGGGCGATCAGGATCCCGCCAAAGGTCTCCAGGATGCCGGCGATCCCGAAACGGCCCATCAGCTCCGCGGTTCCGCCGTCCGGTCCGAACCCACCGAACCATCCGAACAGCTTGGATGCGCCGATTGTGAAGAAGATGATGCCAACCGCTATACGCAGGGCATTGTGCGAGAAGATCGCATACGGGCTCTTGTCGTGACTCATTTGCGTCTGCCTCCTAAGATTTGTGCCAGGTTAGAAGCCCTGCGATCTGTAACGATTGCGCGGGGCCGTTTGGTTCCAGAGTCTGACGGTGTGGGGTTGCAGGGGAGGGCATCGTCGCAATCTCGGTCGGTCAGGCCTTCTTTCGCTTCGGTGTCGCCTTCGCCTTCTTCGCAGCCTGCTGTTCAGCGGCACGCGCCTCGCCTTTGGCGAGGCTCGCTTTAAGCGCCTCCATCAGATCGATGATCTGCGTCTTTGGCTCTTCGGTCGGGGCGGTGGTAATGTCCTCGCCTGCGACCTTGCGCTCGATCTGGTCGAGCGTGCGCTTGCGAACCTCGTCCTCGAAGTTCTCAGGATGAAACTCGTCCTTGGCCGCCTGCTTGATCAACTCCACGGCGAGCTTCAACTCCTCGTCCTTGACCTCGCTCTCGCCCAACGGCACCTCGTCAAATGCGCGGAGCTCATCGGGATAGTGGAGTTGTTCCATCGCGAGCCCTTCACCCATTGGCCGTACGAGCACGAGGTACTGCTTGCCCCGCGCGGCGTATTTGGCGAGTGCGCAGAGCTTGGTCTCCTGCATTGCCCGGCTCAGGAGCTTGTACGCTCTGTCGCCGCCCTTGTCAGGACCGAGGTAGTAGATCTTGCTGAGATAGTGGCGCCCGACCTGTTCGGCTGGCACGAACTCTACGATCTCGATGGACTCCGTCGCCTTGGCCTCGAGCGCCTTGAGATCTTCTGACGTGAACAGCACGTACTGGTCCTTGGCAAACTCGTAGCCCTTGACCATGTCTTCCTTCTCGACCGCTTCGCCGTGCTTCTTGCAGATGTACTGCTGCCGCAGGCGAGATCCACAATCCTTGTGCAGCCAGTTGAAGCTGATCTTCGACTGGGATTCGGCCGCCGAGTACAGTTTGATCGGCACGGACACGAGTCCGAACGAGACCGTGGCGCTGCTGATGGGGCGTGCGGGCATAGGCGAGAGACTATAGACTCTTCCCGGGACGGTCGCAAGAAGGCGACTGGAACCTCTGGTGTAACAGATTGTTTTCCAATGTGTTACGGGTCAGATTATCCAACCGCACATGCCGAAATCAAGAGACCCCGCATCCGATCGACTGAAGGCCTACCGCGAGAAGCGCGCGGTGGAGCGTACGCCCGAGCCGGCGGGAACAGTTGTCGATCGCGTCGGGCGTCTCTTTGTCGTGCACAAGCACGCGGCCCGACAGCTCCACTTCGATTTGCGGCTTGAGATGGGTGGAGTGCTCGAGTCGTGGGCCGTCCCCAAGGGCCCGTCGCGCAACCCGAAAGACAAGCGACTCGCCGTCAAGGTCGAGGATCACCCTTTGGAATACGGCGACTTCGAGAGCGTGATCCCCGAAGGCAACTACGGAGCCGGTGCCATGATCGTGTGGGATCGCGGCGTCTGGATCCCGTTGGCTGACGTCGAAGAGGGATTCGAGAAGGGCAAGTTGCTCTTTGAATTGCGCGGCTACAAGCTCCGCGGCGCGTGGACGCTGGTGAAGATCAAGAAGAGCGACAAGGATTGGCTGCTCATCAAGGAACGTGACCAGCTCGCTACCGAGCCCGGCGACGACTTCCCGCAGGACTCCGTCCTCTCGGGACTCACGGTGGAGCAGTTGAAGACCGGTGAGGGTGCCACCGACGAGATCGTGGCGCTGCTCGAAGCCGCAGGTGCGACGCGACGTGACGTGCGCGTGAGAGACGTCAAGCCGATGCTCGCGGAAACGCGCAAGCAATCGTTCTCCAAGCCGGGGTGGGTCTACGAGATCAAGTACGACGGATATCGGCTACTCGCGGCACTCGACGATGGTGAACCTCATCTCGTCACCCGCAACGGACGCGATGCGACGCACGCGTTTCCCGAAATCGTGAGTGCCCTTCGGCACCTCCCGTTTCGCGACGCGGTCGTGGACGGAGAGGTCGTGGTACACGACGATGCCGGCAAGCCGTCGTTCCAGAGGCTCCAGAAGCGAGCGCGTTTGACCAGACCGTTGGACGTGCGCCGCGCGGCATCCGAGCGGCCGGCCACGTTCTACGCGTTCGATCTCCTGGCTTTCGAGGGACACGATCTGCGCCGTCTCCCGCTCACGACTCGGAAAGACGTGCTCCGACGCATGCTCCCGACCGTCGGACCAATCCGGTTTTCGGATCATGTCGATGAGCACGGTGAAGCCTTCTTTGAGGAGGTCCAGAGACTGGGACTCGAAGGGATCGTGGCCAAGAAGGCCGATGCCATGTATCGCGAGGGGCGATCGGCCAACTGGATCAAGATCCGTGCGGACCGCACGGGAGATTTCGTCGTGGTTGGATTCACCCGACCAAAGGGCTCCCGCAGCGGCTTTGGTGCGCTGCATCTGGCGGCGCATGACGGCGACACGCTGGTGTACTCGGGTCGCGTGGGGAGCGGCTTTACCGATGTGCAGCTCGAGGAAATCCGCGAAGGCCTGGAGAGCGCGGTCAGATCCGAGCCAGCCTGCGGGGGAGCGCCCCGAACCGGCGCACATGTGTGGGTCGAACCGGAATACGTATGCGAAGTGCGTTACAAAGAAGTGACCGGCGACGGGCTCCTCCGCCAGCCTGTATTCCTTCGTTTCCGAGACGACAAACCGCCGGAGGAGTGCGTGTATCCGGGAGTGGGGCGTAAAGATCGTGTGGACGAGGACTTCCCCGAGGACGACGCCGAAGCCGCGTTCCCGGCTCCCGAACTCCAATTCACGAACGTGGACAAGGTGTTCTGGCCCGACCAGGGGTACACCAAGGGAGACCTGTTGGAATACTATCGGGCGATTGCTCCGTGGATTTTGCCGTACTTGCGCGAGCGCCCCCTGGTCATGACCCGGTTTCCCGATGGGATCGACGGCAAGTCGTTCTTTCAGAAGGACGCGCCGGATTTTGCACCGCCATGGCTGCGCACCGAGACGGTATGGAGCGAGCAGACCGACCGGGAACTCAGGTATTTCGTGTGCGATAACGACGAATCACTGCTCTACGTCATCAACCTCGCATCGATTCCACTCCACGTTTGGGCGAGCCGCATCGGTTCACTCGAGCAGCCCGACTGGTGCATTCTGGACCTCGACCCAAAGGAGGCCCCCTTCCAACACGTGGTGAAAGTCGCCAACACCCTCCGCGGGGTCTGTGAAGAGATCGAGCTTCCGTCCTTCATCAAGACCAGCGGATCGTCCGGGCTGCACGTGCTGATTCCGCTTGGGCGGCAGTGTACGCACGAGCAGTCACGGACATTCGGTGAACTGCTGGCCCGGATCGTGGCCCATGAACTGCCCGACATCGCCACCGTGGCTCGGCGGCCCTCCCAGCGCGAGGGCAAAGTCTACGTGGATTATTTGCAGAACGGACACGGCAAGCTCCTGGTGGCGCCGTTCTGTGTTCGACCTGTGCCGGGCGCATTGGTCTCAATGCCGCTCAAGTGGCGTGAAGTGAACGCGCGGCTGGATATCGGTCGCTATACGATCAAGAATGCCGCTCAGCGCATGAAACGCTTGAGGGACGATCCGCTGCGGCCGGTGCTGCAGCTCAAACCGGACTTGGCGGTCGCTCTGACGCGGCTCAAGGAGCGAATGACATGGGAGTGAAGCAGAAGGGGCAGAGGGTGCAGAGGGTGCAGAGGGGGCAGGAGGGGCAGAAGGGCAGCGGCAGGGGGGCAGGGCGGCAGAGCGGCAGCGAGTCCCCTCAGCATCGCCCTCCATCGCCCGACATCGCCGTTCATCGCCCACTGTCCATTGACGTGCCGGACTCCGGTGCGGTTTCAGGAATCTTTCAGCTTCCGAGAGACGCGAAAGCCCTTTTCGTCATGGCCCACGGAGCCGGGGCAGGGATGACGCATCCTTTCATGGAACATGTGGCGGTGCAGTTGTCCGCGCGCCGTGTGGCGACGCTCCGCTACAACTTCCCGTACGTGGAGCAAGGCCGCGGTAGGCCGGATGTGCCTCGTGTCGCTGTGGCCGCGGTGCGGGCCGCGGTGCGGGTTGCGAGGACGGAAGCACCCGGGCTTCCGTGTATTGCCGGCGGTAAGTCCTTTGGCGGACGCATGACGTCGACCGCGCAGGCCGAGTTGCCGCTCGAGGGCGTGGTCGGACTCGTGTTTCTCGGATTTCCCCTTCATCGACCGGGTGTCCCGGGCACGGAACGGGCGGAACACCTGCGCAGGATCCGCGTGCCGATGTTGTTTCTTCAGGGCACGCGAGATGCGCTTGCCGACTTGGACGCAATCACGTCTGTCGGTAACGATCTTGGCGTGAATGCTTCGCTGCACGTGGTCGATGGTGGTGATCATTCCTTTAAGGTGCCCAAGGCGAGTGGCAGGACCCACGAAGAGGTGATGACCGAACTGGCACAGGGTATTGCCGACTGGGCCGATCAGCTGTGAGGTGCAAATGGCCAATTACTGGATTCTGAAGACCGAGCCGTCGACGTACAGCTACGACGATCTCGAGCGTGAGAAGAAGACGATGTGGGACGGCGTTCGTAACAACCTCGCCCTCAAGCACATCCGCACAATGCGGCAGGGAGACCGCTTGCTCATCTACCATTCGGGCAAGGAGAAGGCGGTGGTCGGAGAAGCGGAGGTGGTGAAGGGTCCCTACCCGGATCCCGAAGCAGGTGATGAGAAGATCGTCGTAGTCGACATCCGCGCCTGCGGCGGTCTTCGCACGCCAGTGGAGCTCAAGACCATCAAGGCCGACAAGGCGTTCACAGATCTGGCACTAGTGCGGATGCCGCGACTCTCGGTGGTGCCTGCGTCCAAGGTTCAATGGGAGCGTCTTCGCAAGATGGGCGGCCGGTAGCACGCCGCCGGCCCACCTACATGATGGCGAGAAACCGCTTGGCGAGTGCGGGGCCGGCGCCCGCATCTTCGTGTTTGAAGAAGACGAACGCACGGTCCCAAGCCTGGCGCTGCACCCACTCGGCCCAACTGGTGAGCTCGGCATCGTCGTAGGTTTCTCTCCGAAGCCGTACGTACCCGTACGGAGCGGTCACCTCGCGCGGGGTCGTGCCGTGTTCGGTGTCTGCCACGCAGAGCGCGAGCTGACGGTCGCCCAGCACCTGGTACACGTCTTCATCGAACCACGAGACGTGACGGAACTCGAACGCCGCCCCCGAGCCCTCCGGAAGGAGCTGCACGAAATCGCGCAGCCGTTCCGTGTCCTTCTTCAGGTTCGGTGGGAGCTGAAACAGGAAGAGCCCGAGTCGCGGACCCAGCACAGCCGCGTTCTCGAGCACGTAGCTGAGCGGCTCGTCTGCATCTTTGAGTCGCTTTTGGTGCGTGATGCGACGCGACGCCTTAAGCACGAATGAGAAGTCGGCGGGAACTTGTTCGGCCCACTGCACGAGCACCTGCTGCGACGGCATTCGATAGAATGTGTTGTTGATCTCCACCGTGTCGAACTGTTGCGCGTAGTAGCCAAGCATCCCGTTGTTGGGAAGGTCTTCCGGATAGAAGTGACCCTTCCACTCCTTGTAGGCGTAGCCACTGGTGCCGGCCAGCACGCGCATGCAGGTACCCTCACGGGTGCGGGTGGAACGAACTAACGTTGGTCGGGTTGAGGAAGAACGCAAGGCCGCGTGACCCGAAAGTGCCTCCGGACACGGTACTTTGTGTCGTCGCGCGCCGCAGTGCGGTGTGGGTATTTTCCATATGTGGGTAGTATGTGTCCGAAACTGGTGGAGGTGGAGGGGGTTCGATGAGAAGCGCAAGCGCACTACGACACATAACACTCGGGGCCGCCGTACTCGCTGTCGCGACGGGTTCGGCGATGGGACAGCAGTCCCGACAGGTCGAGAAGGACGCCAACGAGATCTACAATACCGTCATGAGCCCCTTCTGCCCCGGTCGATTGCTCGCGAATTGTCCTTCGACGCAAGCCGCGGATCTGCGGGAGAGCGTGAGGGAGCAGTTGGCCGTCGGGGCGACGAAGGACGAAGTGCTGGAAGGACTCTACGCCGTGTGGGGAGAAGAGATTCTGGGGGCGCCCCGAGGGCCGGTCGCGTGGATGGTACCGATTGGGGTCTTGGTGCTTGGCGCCCTCCTTCTACTCGTCTGGCTGGGTCGAACCGGCAGACACATGCGGACGGCTGAACTGCGGCCCCCAACCCTCGACACCGGTGCGGAGCAGCGACTACAGGCCGAACTGTCCAAGCTCTGATGCGTGTGCAGGGTACCGCCACGAGCGTTCCCACCCCGGCGCCAATACGCTCAGCAACCTGTCTGGAGACGCACATGACTCGAAGAACTCTCACGCTCATGGTGGCCGCGCTAATCGCCTGCGGGTCTATGGCTTGCGGAGTAGGACCCCAAGAACTGCAAGCACAGCAGCTCGTGGTGGTCAACAAGAGCGCGAGCACGATTTCTGTTATCGATCCGGTGTCGCGCCAAGCCGTGGCCACGATCCCCACTGGCTTTGCGCCCCATGAGGTCGCTGTCACGCCCGATGGCCGCTTCGCGTACGTCAGCGATTACGGAACGGGGCCGCAGCCGGGGAACACGGTTACCGTGATCGATCTGGCCGCCAGGACGTCCAACGGAGCAATCGAGCTTGGCACTCACACCCGACCGCACGGCATTACAGTGGCTGGCGATGGGACAGTGTGGGTCACCACGGAGGGCTCGCGACACGTGTTGCAGCTCGACCCAGTGGCCCGCAGGGTCCTTCAAGCCATCGAAACGGGACAGCAGGTCACACACATGGTCGTTGTGGCCGCGGCGGCGCAGCGAGCCTATACCGCAAACATCGGAAGCGGGAACGTCACAGTGGTGGATGCGATTGCCGGAATGGTCGTGGACCACGTCACGACTGGGGCAGGTGCTGAAGGCATCGACCTCGCGCCCGATGGGTCCAAGGTCTACGTCACGAACCGGGCGGCAGGCACGCTGTCTGAGATCGACGTTGCATCCAACGCCGTAACTCGGACCCTCGAAGTAGGTGCGTTTCCAATTCGGGTGAAGATCCGGCCCGACGGCCGTGAGGCCTTGGTCTCAAACGCTCAGGGTAACGAGGTGGCGGCCGTGGATCTCGAGCAGTGGAAAGTGACCCGTCGGCTGCCGGTCGGCGCCCTCCCTGTCGGCATCCTCATCACCCCCGACAATCGGACGGCCTACGTGGCCAACACTCAGGACGACAAGATCTCGGTGATCGATCTCGAGGGGTGGCGGCTGGATGGTGAAATCGTGGCGGGCGACGAGCCGGACGGGATGGCATGGGTCAAGAAGGATGACTGAGAGAGCCTTCAGCCTTCAGCCTTCAGCCATTCGCAACGACCGTTGAGGCGACGTAGCGTCCTGACTGTCTGCCGATAGGCGGTAGGCTGATAGCCGACAGCTGATAGCCGACAGCCGTCTCACGCTGCCGCCGTTGCCCTCGCCCGGCCCTCCATGGTGTAGATCACGTCGACCAGTTGTGCGAGTCGGCGCGGAGCGAGGAACTTGGCGATTGCGCGTCGACGCGCGTTGCGGCCAAGCCGTCGAACGAGAGCGTGATCGTGTAACAGGCGCTCGAGCGCCTTGCTCAAGGCCGTGAGATCGGTTGGATCGTCCAGCAGCAGCCCGTGCGTGCCATCGACGATCTGATCTTGAATGCCGCCGACAGCGCTGGCAACGATCGCTCGCCCCTTCCACATCGCCTCGGTGACCGTCAAGCCGAATCCTTCTTCGAGGCTCTTTTGCACGACTACTGAGGCGTGACGCTGGAGCGCATTCACCATCATCGCGTTCTCCTCCACGTCTTCCATCGGGAGGCTCACGAGGTGCACGCGTTCCTGCGCGTGTGTCGGAAGGTCGTGCCACAACGCCACACACTCTTCCCACACGCGAATGCCCTCGGGGTCATCGGTGACACCGGACACGTCAGGACCGGCTAGGACGAGGTGGGCCCCGCCCATCGCGTCGATCCGAGATGCGAAGCCCCGCATCACGCCCTGCATGTCCTTGAGCGGATCCCAACGGGATACCTGTGTGATGACTGGCACCCGCCAGTTGGGGATTGGTGCGGTTTGCAGGATCTCGGCACGGCGCTCGACGCGGCCCTGGGACCCGCTCGTCCGCGTGAAATTGAGCTCCCCATTGGTCGACCCGTGGGCGAGCAACCCGATGCGGTGCAATATGGCCCGGACCGAGCCCCGCGAAATCGGCACGTTCTTGACCGAAAACGCATCGATCGCCGGTGGTACGATGTGAGTGGGTCCGCCACGGAGCCACGCTGGCACGTATTCGGGTCTCGAGAAGATGAAGGAGTCAGCCGGTTCGAGATGCGGTTCGAGAAATCGCCAAACGCGGTCCACGATCGCGTTGGCCCGGTCGCACCCCACGTGACAGCGCCAGACGACGGACACGCCAGCGCGCTTGAGTGCGGTGGTGAGCCCCGCAGTCTGCGGATCGTGCAGCACCACGACGTCACCCGCCCGAACGTATGACAGCAGCCTGCGGGCATTCCGCAACATGACCTCGTCGTAGAGGTCCTCATCGCCCGCGGAATAGTCACGGCCGTCGCCAGCCCTACCGTGGAGATTGTGGTGAATGCGCTTGGTGAGGGTGAAGAACTCGGGCTCGCCGTCAATCACGAGCCAGCGAGCGTCAATGCCAGCACCACGCTCATAGCCGAGGAACGTCTGAAGCATCTCGGCCACGCCACCACCACTCGGTGTAGAGTTGACGTGCCAGATCACCCGCCCATCCAGGATCTCCTGGGCGTCTTCCACCGTTTGGCGCAGACGCTCCGCCCCGGTTCGACCGACAATCGGTACGAACCGCTCGAAAGACAGGGTCGGAATCTGAACCGTCTCCATTGCAAATCCTTGAGACTGCAAAATCCGTACCTTCGTCGGTCGGCCCTAAGGCGGCTACCTAGCCACCTCCAGACGCCAGACGTACTGTTGTAGACCGCGCCAAACTGGCTTAGGAGGGGGGCGCGCCCCGCCTCCCGGCGGGGACGGGAGAAAATACGTCGGGAAGAGAACTTGGCAAGACTATGGTCGGAACTGGTTTCGAGAAGCTGAAGAAGCAGCTGCGGCTGTTCGACGTCTATGTGATCAGCACTGGGGCGATGATCAGCTCGGGCTTCTTCCTGCTTCCAGCCGTGGCTGCCGAGCGGTCAGGTCCTGGCGTGGTGCTGGCCTACGCCCTTTCGGGGGTGCTGATCATCCCTGCCATGCTTAGCAAGGCGGAGTTGGCGACTGCCATGCCGCGAGCGGGCGGGACGTACTTCTTTCTCGACCGCACATTGGGGCCGCTCGTCGGCACTATAGGCGGCTTCGGTACGTGGCTCGCTCTCGTCTTGAAG